>NZ_JASHKY010000007.1:0-199223 GCF_030056935.1 Rhodococcus sp. IEGM 1302
TGCCCTCGCCGCGCTCGTTCTGCATGAACACGAGGTTCCAGATCTCGATGTAGCGATCCTCGTCGGCTTCGGGGCCACCCTCGACGCCGTATTCGGCGCCGCGGTCGTAGAAGATCTCCGAGCAGGGGCCGCACGGCCCGGGAATGCCCATGGACCAGTAGTTGTCCTTCATGCCGCGGCGCTGGATGCGCTCTTCGGGCACTCCTACCTCGTCGCGCCAGATCGAGAACGCTTCGTCGTCGTCGAGGTAGACGGTGGCCCACAGGCGCGTGGGATCGATGCCGTATCCGCCGTCCTCGACCGAACCTGTCAGCAACTGCCAGGCGTGGGAGATGGCTTCCTTCTTGAAGTAGTCACCGAAGGAGAAGTTGCCCGCCATCTGGAAGAAGGTGTTGTGGCGGGTGGTGATGCCGACCTCTTCGATGTCCAGGGTGCGGACGCACTTCTGCACGGACGTCGCCCGTGAGTAGGACGGCGTCTGCTGCCCGAGGAAGAACGGCACGAACGGAACCATGCCCGCGTTGACGAACAGAAGGTTCGGGTCGTCGAGAATCAGCGAGGCGCTGGGCACCTCGGTGTGGCCGGCCTTGACGAAGTGGTCGAGGAATCGCCTGCGGATCTCGTGGGTTTGCACTAACCGGTCCTTACCTTCAAGAGCGTCGAGCTATGGGTGTCCAGACTAACGCGTCGGCCGGTGGAACCTGGCAGGCGTCAGCCACGAACTATTCGGCGAAGTTTGCTCACCCGATCGGCGATCTCCCGCTCGTTGCCGTGCGCGGTGGGCTGGTAATAGTCGACACCCACCAGATCGTCCGGTGGATACTGTTGCCGCAGAACACCATCACGTGTGTCGTGCGGGTACTTGTATCCGACTGCGTTGCCCAATTGCTCGGCGCCCTTGTAGTGCCCGTCACGCAGGTGCGGCGGTACCAGTCCGGATTTTCCGGCGGCCACGTCGGCCATGGCCGCGCCGAGTGCGGCGATGACCGCACCCGATTTGGGAGCCGTCGCCAGATGAATGGTGGCCTGTGCCAGCGCCAGACGAGCCTCCGGCATACCGATCAGCTGCACTGCCTGCGCCGCGGCGGTGGCAGTCTGCAGCGCCATCGGATCAGCCATGCCGATGTCTTCGCTGGCGTGAACCACCAGACGCCGTGCGATGAAGCGAGGGTCTTCGCCCGCGGTCAGCATCCGTGCGAGGTAGTGCAGGGCGGCGTCGACGTCTGATCCACGAATGCTCTTGATGAATGCACTGATGACGTCGTAGTGCTGATCTCCGGCACGGTCGTACCGAACCGCGGCCTTGTCGACACTGGCCTCGACGGTCGCGAGGTCGAGCACCACCGGGCCCGAAGCGTCACCTGCGGTGTCCAGTGCAGCCCCGGCGGCAGCCTCGAGTGCCGTCAGGGCTCGGCGGGCGTCGCCGGCCGCCAGACGAACGAGGTGTTCCATCGCGTCGTCGTCGATCGTGATCGCTCCGCCGAACCCGCGTTCGTCGGCGACAGCGCGCTCGAGCAGTTCCTGGACATCCGCAGCGGTGAGCGATTGCAGTTGCAGGACCAACGAGCGCGACAACAGAGCGGAGACGACCGAGAACGACGGGTTCTCGGTGGTCGCGCCGACCAAGAGCACGATGCGGTTCTCGACCGCGGCGAGCAAGGCGTCCTGCTGGGTCTTGGAGAAGCGATGAACTTCGTCGATGAACAAGACGGTTTGTTCGCCGTTCAGCAGGCGGCGGCGCGCGAGTTCGATGACACCGCGGACTTCTTTGACTCCGGCGGACAGAGCCGACAGAGCCTCGAACCGGCGGCCGGTAGCACCCGAGATCAACGATGCGAGCGTGGTCTTGCCGGTGCCGGGAGGTCCGTACAGAAGTACCGATGCGGCGCCGGACCCCTCGACCATTCTGCGGAGTGGCGCGCCGGGCCCGAGTAAGTGCTGTTGACCGACAACTTCACCAAGAGTGAGCGGACGCATGCGGACAGCCAGAGGAGCACCGGGCGGCACCGAGGACAGGGCGCGCTCGGCTACAGACACGACATCTGGTTCGTCGACGATCGCGGATTCCTCCGGAGTTGCCTCGAACAGGCCGTCTTCCGCCACCACGCCGTCTTTCGCCCCCACACTGTCTTCCGCTTGCCAATCGCTCACGAATCGACGCTACTAGAGACCACCGACGCCCGACACAATCCGCTGTTCCGCCAGCCCTCACCCAGTCGTGAATCCGCATTGGATAGCGTTGTCGCCATGAGCACCTCCGAGATCGCCACCGTCCTCGCGTGGCACGATGCACTCAACTCCCAAGACGTCGACACTCTGCTGCAGTTGTCGAGTGACGACATCGAGGTAGGCGGCCCCAAGGGCGCGAGCCAGGGACTCGCTGCCCTGCGCGAGTGGGCCACCAACGCCGGCATCACGCTCGTCCCCGGAAAGATGTACGTCCACCACGGCGTGGTCGTCGTCGAACAGACCGCAACATGGGCGGCCGAACCGGACAAGTCCGCGACCCTGGCCTCTGCTTTCCGAGTCGTGGCCGACCAGGTGACGTCGACGTTCCGGCATCCCGATCTGGCGACGGCGCTCGCGGCGACGGACCTGTCCGAGAACGATCTGGTCTCCGACAACTGAGCGGACTCGACCGAGAAAGGGCGCTCGTGCTTCGTGCACGGGCGCCCTTCTGTGTGTGATAGGTCAGGGCCTCAGCTGAACTCGGTCCGCAGCGCCGCCACGACGTCGCGGGCGTGTGCCTCGACGGCGTCGTTGCCGGCGAGCTGAGCCGAGCGTGCGAGCCTGGCCCAGCGTCCGACCAGTGCGTCGGCGCGTGGAATCGAGAGATAATGTTCGCGGACGGCGGCGATACGCGAATGATCCTCGGGCAGGTACAGATAGGTACTGAGCCAGACCCAGATGAGTTGGGCCTCGACGATCCTGCGCCCCAATTCGGCCTCGTCGGCCAGGGCGGGCCACATCCCCACTACCTCGGCCCGCCAGGCATCGACCATCGCCGACGCCCGCTCTTCGGTCAGGTCGATGTTGCACAGGCAGCCGGGAAAAGACACCAACGCGTAGGTGATGTCGAGGAGGGCATCGCGGTAGCCACCCCACTCGTAGTCGAGGAACTGCACGCCGTCGTCGTTGACGATGATGTTGTCGGGGCACAAGTCCGACGGACTGAAGGCACGGAACCGACCGCCACTGAACAGTGTCTGCGCGTGCTGAACCTGCTCGAGAATGTCCGAACTCACATCGATCCCGAGACTTTCCACCAACATCGCGGGAACACCGGCCACTGCGCGTCCCACCTGATCCGCAACTTCATCGGAGCAATGGGCAACCTCGGCTCGACGCAGCAGTGCGGTGAAGTCGTCCTCCCGGCCGACGGTCGCGGCGTGCATGCGTCCCATTGCCTGAGCCATGGCCATCAACGTGTAAGTGACGGTGTCCGGGTCGGAGTCTTCGAGTCGGACGCTGATTGCGGTGGCGTCGCCGAGATCACTCAGGATCAGGAGGCGAGCATCGAGGTCGGACGCCAACAGTTCGGCGCCGGGGCGTGCGTCCTTGGCAAGCGCGTTGGCGAACTGATACGACACCGCTTCACGAAGGAATGCGGTCTCGACGTCGAAGTCACCTTCGGACGCGGCCGGGAGCGCAATCGCTGTTTTGGTAGCTCCCTGGAAGTTGTCGCGGACCTGCTTGATCACCAAAGTTCGGGGCAGGGAGAACGGGTTCTCGGCGACACGAACGCGCAGCACGACGGTGCGGCCACTCCCCCCGAGATCTACGGGATCCACCAGGGTTACGGGTGCCCCTGTGCGGCGTGTCAGCAACTGCTCAGCAGCTGCGACGACTTCGGAAACGGGGTCTGCCAGTAATGCGGTCATCACCGACCAACTTACCCGTTAGTGACTCCGATCATGCCCAGCTCGTCCGCTCGCAGCGGAGAATTCAAGGCCTCACAGCAACAGAAATTGCCGACTACCTGCGGCGATGACAAAAGTCCCCAATCGCCACACCGGCACACAGTTCTCTCGAGAATTTTGCTGTCGGTGAGCAGAACTCCGAACCGGCGACGTCATGGAGTCTTGTCCTCGTCGACAAATCGAGAAATGCCTTTCAACGCTGCTTCGAATTCCTCGTCGGCCCGGGTTCTGAGCCAGAGAACAAGCACGCAGGCAGTGACGATCCCGAGCAGGTTGACAGCCAGTTGCAGAGACGACAACCCGGCGATCCGCCATTCTCCGTTTGCTGCCGCAACCACCGCGAAACCGGCGGCAGGAACCGTGGTGACAGAGATGAACACCCCGACCAAGGCAGCGGACTTCGACGAGACGAGTGCCAGCATCCCAGCCGCACCGGCAAGAAGCGCGACGACAAACGAAATGGGCCCGACCTTGTATACGAAATCGACCTCGTGGAGTGACTCGAGACTGACGACGTCCATCCATCCGAAGAACTTCACCACGAACGTTGCGGCAAGCGTCACGCCCATCGCGATGGGGAATCCGACGGCAAGCGCGAGAATCGAACGCCGACGCAACCGTCGATCCCGCCGTACGAGTGCGACTGCCAAAGCAGCCAGCGGACCGAACTCCGGACCGACGACCATGGCGCCGACGATCGTGATCTGAGAGTCGGTCACGACGCCGATCGCGGCCAGCAGACACGCAATGGTCAGGAACGCGACGAACAATCCGTTGAGAGTCGACTCTTCGCGAGTGCGGGACAGCAATTCCTCCCACACGACGGAATCCGCGGGATCACCAGGCACGTCACGCTCGGCTTTGCGCGCCGCCGCCGACAACACCGTCTCGACCGGTACGAGCGTCATTCCGCCGTCCTCGGCGACGCCGAGTTCGTTCAGGGCATCGACGACGTCGTTTGCCGCCTCACGGGCGACGTCGGCCTCCACCATGTCGCCGGCAGGATGAACCGCGACGTCGCGCATCACGACGATGTGTGTCGCGCCCCGCTGCGACGCGAGCGCACCGAGAACTTGCTCGGTGCGCTCGGTCGGGCAGATCACCCGCAAATGCAGCATGGCGATCCGGTGTCGGCTCTACTTGGCTTCGCCGGTGTCGCCTTCGGACTTCTTGTCCTCTGACTTTTTCTCGGGCTTCGCGTCGATGCCCGATTCCTTGCGCTGCTGAGCCGAGATCGGTGCCGGAGCATCCGTCAGCGGGTCGACGCCGCCGCCGGACTTCGGGAACGCGATGACCTCACGGATGGAATCCATGCCGGCGAGGAGCGCGGTGATGCGGTCCCAGCCGAATGCGATTCCGCCGTGCGGCGGCGCACCGAAGGCGAAGGCGTCGAGGAGGAAGCCGAACTGCTCCTGCGCCTCGTCCTCGGAGATACCCATCACCTTGAACACTCGTTCCTGAATGTCCTTGCGGTGGATACGAATACTGCCGCCGCCGATCTCGTTGCCGTTGCAGACGATGTCGTACGCGTAGGCGAGAGCGGAATCCGGATCGGTGTCGAACGTGTCGAAGAACTCCGGCTTCGGCGACGTGAACGCGTGGTGCACGGCGGTCCACGCGGAGTGGCCGAGAGCGACGTCACCGGATGCAGTGGCGTCGGCGGTCGGCTCGAACATCGGAGCGTCGACGATCCACACGAAGGCCCACGCGTCAGGATCGATGAGGTCCTTCTTGCGGGCGATCTCACCACGGGCAGCGCCGAGGAGGGCGCGCATCGGCTTCGTTGCACCAGCTGCGAAGAAGACGCAGTCTCCCGGCTGAGCTCCGACGTGGGCGGCCAGGCCCTCACGCTCGGCGTCGGTCAGGTTCTTGGCAACAGGTCCACCGAGAGTGCCGTCTTCACCGACCAACACGTACGCCAGACCCTTGGCCCCACGCTGCTTGGCCCATTCCTGCCAGGCGTCGAGTTGCTTGCGCGGCTGGCTTGCACCGCCGGGCATCACAACGGCGCCGACGTACTCCGCCTGGAACACGCGGAACGTCGTGTCCTTGAAGAAGTCCATGCACTCGACGAGTTCGATGTCGAAACGCAGGTCCGGCTTGTCGCTGCCGTAACGACGCATTGCCTCGGTGTAGGTCATGCGGTCGATCGGCGTCTTGATCTCGTGGCCGACGAGCTTCCAGAGCGCCGTGAGGATTTCCTCGGCGAGCAGGATGATGTCGTCCTGGTTGACGAAAGCCATCTCGATGTCGAGCTGAGTGAACTCGGGCTGGCGATCGGCGCGGAAATCCTCGTCGCGGTAGCAACGTGCGATCTGGTAGTAGCGCTCGATGCCGCCGACCATGAGGAGCTGCTTGAACAGCTGCGGGCTCTGCGGCAGTGCGTAGAAGCTACCGGGCTGAAGGCGCGACGGCACCAGGAAGTCACGGGCACCCTCGGGCGTCGAGCGCGTGAGCGTCGGAGTCTCGACCTCGACGAACTCGTGATGCGCGAGAACGCCGCGCGCTGCAGCACTTACCTTGGAGCGCAAGCGAATTGCGGAGCCGGGGCCTTCACGACGCAGGTCGAGGTAGCGGTACTTGAGGCGCGCTTCTTCGCCGACCTGATCGTCGAGCTGGAACGGCAGCGGTGCGCTTTCGTTGAGAACCTCGAGTTCTGTGGCGTTGACCTCGATCGCTCCGGTGGGGATCTCGAAGTTCTGGTTGCCCTCGGGGCGAACCTCGACCGTTCCGGTCACGCGAACGCAGTATTCCGCGCGCAGACGGTGCGCCTGCTCGGCCACGTCACCTGCCCGGAAAACTACCTGCGCAACTCCGGATGCATCACGGAGATCGATGAAGATCACTCCGCCGTGATCACGACGCCTGGCTACCCAACCGGTGAGCGTTACGGTCTGCTCTGCCTGCTCGGGTCGCAATGAACCGGCGAGATGTGTGCGCAGCACGGGATTCCTTTCGAACTACTTCCAATAACCGACGACCGACTACTTTGCCTGCGATCCTACGGAGCGAACTGCACAGAGCGGAAACGCGGACCCGCATCGCATGCGAAGCTATCTCCAGAAGTGACGGCAAGCACTTGTTCACGACAGCAGAAAGCGGACATAGATGACCTTCAACGAGGGGGCCCGCGGCGAAGCGGGACGCGTTCAGGTTCAAGGCGGCGGGGGTGGCGGTGGCCGCGGCGGCAAAATCGCGATCGGCGGTGGCGCGGGCGGCATCATCGTTCTGATCCTGGCGCTGTTGTTCGGCGGTGACCCCGGCTCATTACTGGGCACGTCCACCGAGACTTCGAGTTCGTCGACCGGACTGTCGTCGGTCGACGAGTGCACCGGCGCTCAGGCCAACGCCGATGTGAACTGCCGAGTAACGCTGACCGTCGGAAGCCTCGACGACGTTTGGGAACAGCAGTTGGTCAAGCAGACCGGCACGGCGTACGTGCGTCCCGAAGTTGTCTTGTTCAGCGGTTCGGTCAACACCGGTTGCGGCCAGGCGTCGAGTGACGTCGGTCCGTTCTACTGCCCGGCGGACCAAACGGCGTACTTCGACACGAGTTTCTTCCAACTACTCGTCGACCGTTTCGGTTCCAGCGCCGGACCGCTCGCACAGGAGTACGTGGTCGCGCACGAGTTCGGACATCACATCCAGAATCAGCTCGGCGACATCGGCCGCGCGCAGGCCGACCCGCAGGGTGAGCAGTCGGGTGCGGTTCGCACCGAACTCCAGGCCGATTGCTACGCCGGCGTCTGGGCACATTTTGCGGACACGATTCCCGACGAAGCGACCGGTCAACCATTCCTGAAGCCCTTGTCCGAGAGCGATATTCGAGACGCCCTCTCGGCGGCGTCATCGGTGGGCGACGACCGCATCCAGAAGTCCACGACCGGTCGGGTCAACCCCGAAGGCTGGACACACGGCTCCTCCGCACAGCGGCAGGCGTGGTTCAAGACCGGATACCAGACCGGCCAGATTTCGTCGTGTGACACGTACTCGGCGCGGGATCTGAACAACCCGCCCGACCTCAAGCGATAGCGAACCTCCGAAACCATCCCACCGACAATTTTTTCTGTCTTGACAGATTCAGTTGTCGGTGGGATGGTTTTCTCATGTTGGACGTAGCAGTCATCGATCGCCCCGGAGCTGCCGAGGCGTCGCTCGATCCGATTCGGCAACGGATTCTGGCCGAATTGGCGGTGCCGGGATCGGCATCCTCGCTGGCGCCCCGGATCGGGCTGACACGCCAGAAGGTGAACTATCACCTGCGCACTCTCGAAGACCACGGACTTGTCGAGCTCGTCGAGGAACGCAAGCGAGGCAACATGACCGAGCGAATCATGCAGGCCAGTGCCGCGTCGTACGTCATATCCCCTGCCGCCATGTCGGCGCTCGCCCCGGACCCGGGCCGGTTCCCCGATCAACTCTCGGCGCGCTGGCTCGTCAGTCTCGCAGCGCGGATCGTCCGAGAGGTCGGCGAACTGATCGCCGGAGCAACTGCAGCCGGAAAACCGTTGGCGTCCTTTGCCATCGACAGCGACATCACCTTTGCCACGGCGGCCGACCGTGCCGCCTTCGCCGGCGAACTCGGCGAGTCGATCAACTCACTCGTCGCCAAGTATCACGACGGCAATTCCGAAGGCGGACGCAAACACCGCCTCGTTGTCGCCCTGCATCCCAGCCTCACCACACCCCAAACCATCACAACCCAAGCGATCGACGCGCCCGAAACGGAGAAGTAGCAATGTCCGAGAAATTCGAAATCCGCCGCGAGGTGGTCGTCCCAGGAACCCCCGAGCAGATCTGGGCCGCCATCTCGGCCGAAACGGCCGGCTGGATGTTCCCCTCCCCTCTCGAGATCCCCGCCGACGGCAGCCGCCCGGACAGCCCGATCATCGCCACGTGGGAGCCACCCCGCGAACTCGCCATCCACATGCAAGGCCCCGACGGCTGGTTCAACAACCTCGAATACGTCGTCGAGGCCCGCGACGAGAGCACCGCCGTTGTCCGCTACGTCCACGCCGGAGTGTTTGCCGATGACTGGGACAACCAGTACGACGGCGCGAGCAAGCACACGGACTTCTACCTGCACAGTCTCGGCCAATACGTGCGGTACTTCGCCGGAAAACCCGTCACCTATGTCTCGGCCGAAGGCCCGGAATCCTCGTCCGCGCCGCAAGCGATGGGAACGCTTCGCAGCGCCCTCGGAATCACCTCGGGCGCCGCTGTCGGTGACTCCGCGTCGGTGGAAGTCCCCGGAATCGGAACCGTCGACGCGATTGTCGACTACATCAACGACTGGTTCATCGGCTTGCGCACCGAGGACGCATTGCTGCGGTTCTACGGCCGAAATGCTTTCGGCGGCAACGTCGACGCGGCCCATCACCTCTTCGCAGAGGGCGCTGACGGTGGATCAGCAACGGCAGCGTGGCAGGGCTGGCTCGACGGCGTGTTCGCCTGAGTCGTCACACTCCCCGCTCTGCTGACACGCGACCGTCGTCGATCGCGGTCAGCAGAGCGGCATGATCGCGTGCATTGCGCTTGGCGTAGGCAGCCGCGAACTCCCCGATCGCGAAATCGAATTCGGTTCCGTCGCCGAGATATTCGGCGATCGCTATCCGATCGGACGAGCGAGCGTGTGCGTAGGCAAGGACCCTGGCGCACAGGCGCCCGTAGAGTTCCAGCCCCTGCGGCACCATCTCTTCGATGACTGCCGACCCTTTACCGTCACGCAGTTGACGAATGTAGAAATCGTGCTCACCCTCGTCGAGCCCCGGCCCTCGTTCCCAGCCGAGAAAGATGTCGCTTGTCGCTTGCATCAAGCGTTGCCCGTTGACGACGCGTTCCCCTTCGTTCTTGAAGGTCGGACCATCGACGTAGCCGGACAATACCGAGGGTTGCGCTTCCTTGACCTGCAGGATCAACGGATCGTCGTCGTCGACGCCTTTCATGAGGATCATCCATGCGCGTGTTCCGACGCTCCCGACACCGACAACCTTCCGCGCAATGTGCGTCATCTCGAAGCTTTCGAGCAACACCCGACGGTCCCACTGCAGCGTGCTCCGATACGACCGAACGCGCTGACGTAGCAACTCCTCGATCTGCGTGAGATCGGTCCCTGCGAACAACTCGTTTGCGGGCACGATCAGCGGCGGATCACTGATGAATTGCCGCCGGCCGTCGACGATTTCGGTGAACTTGCCTGCCGCCTGCACACTGTCGCGGCGACGAGCCTTGTCCAGCGTCGCTTGTGTGCGAGCAAGCATGCGCTTCTTCAGATCGATCTGGAGAGCCTCGAGCCCGTCCTCGGGTGCGATGTGCGAGTACCAGACTGCAAGATTTCCCAATCCTGCCTGGGTGATCATGGTTTCCCGATACTCGGCCGCGCATCCGCGAACGATCTTCTTCCGCTCCTTGCCCGAAAATCCGTTGTCCTTTGCGGCGATCACCAAACTTGCGGCCAGTCGTTTCACGTCCCATTCGAACGGTCCCGGGTACGTTTCGTCGAAGTCGTTGATGTCGAACGCGAGTTTTCGCTCGGGCGTCGCATAGATACCGAAGTTGCTCAGGTGCGCGTCGCCGCAGAGTTGGCTGGCAAGACCCGAATCCGGACTGCGTGACAAATCGTCGGCCATCACCAGAGCAGCGCCGCGGAAGAACGAGAACCGCGATGCCGACATCCGCCCGTATCGGATGGGCACCAGGTCCTGTACCCGCGACTTCGCCTGCAATTCGAGCAGTGATATCGGATCACGGTCACTCTCTGCCAGATCCGCGAGCGCGGCCAATGGCGTATCTCTACGCGCCTGACGGCCGCGCGCCCGCCTTTCGTCGACCGTGAGATGCTCGGTACGCACTGCTGTCATCTGCCCGACCTTTCACTCGCAACGGCTATCGCTACGAACTCGACGCGTCGGGCGTCGTGCGGCCTCCTGATCCGCGCGCTGCGCGTACCAGGAGTTCCGGACTTGACACCAACGCCTTGCGCCACGGAAGTACCCCGTCGATCTCGATCTGAATCGACAGGCTCAGCACGGTCCGAATAAGAACGATCATGCCCAGAACTGCGGCGTCTGTCAGCGACGGCGACGACGTCACCGTCTTCACCAGATCAGCGGCGACAAGGATCTCGAGGCCGAGAAGGATGACCGCGCCCATGGTCTCGCGCAGAGTACGAAACGCCGAACTACCGTCCCGCGTTCGACTCCATGCGCGCCCCGCGATCACGAATGCGAACACGAACCCGAGAACCATGGCGACAACACCGAGTACCTCGAACCATTCGGTGACCAGCTCGAAGAACCTGATTTTGTCCATGGTCATGATTCTCGAGGTAATGCACCGATAAGTCGAGGTGACACGACGGCGTCAGCTGAAGATCCGCTCGATGTCGTCGAGTCGCAGCTCGGTGGCGCGAGGAGAATAGCCCGAGCCCCACAGGCTGTCGTCGACGTAATGGACGTTCCCCGAGCGGACAGCGGGAAGACGCTCCCAGAGCGGGTTCATCGCCAACTGCGCACGGACGTCCTGCTGGTCCTGGAATGCGCCCACGATGATCACGTCGCTGGTCACCTGATCGAGTTGCTCCGCTGTGAGTGTGCGCGTGAACTCCTCCGATGTAGCTCGTTCGCCGGGGAAACCGAGGGCGTCGAGAAGAGCGTCGACCTGGTTGTAGACGACACCGTTCTCGCCGGTGCGGAGGAGGGTCACCGACGGCAACGAACCGAGGGCGGAGAGTCGATCCTTGATTGTGAGGAGGCGCTCTTCCGTTCTCGCGTTCAATTCCGCAGCAGCGTCTTCGCGTCGGACCGCGACGCCCATCGAGGTGACCAACTTCTTCATCTCGGCCCACGTGAGGTACCCGTTGAAGCCGGCGAATACTGGAACACCGGTCGCGGAGAGTTCGTCGTAGGACTTTGCCGCATAAGCATTTCCGGCGGTCAGGAGCATAACGATCAGATCCGGCGACGCGCCGATGATCGCTTCCTTGTTCCACGTCCCCGCCGTACCGAGGTTCGGGATGTTCGCAGCCTCCGGCATCGTACGCAACACCGCGTCACCGCTCACACCCTCGAGACCGAAGAAGCCGCCGACGATCTTCTCCGGCGGCACACCGAGGTCGAGCACCGTCGCCATGGCGCTGACATGGGCGATGACCATTCGCTGCGGGTCCGACGGAATCTCGACACTGCCCGTCTCATCCTGCACTGTGACGAGACCACTTGGCGACGAGCCGTTTTCGTCGCTGCTGCACGCTGCCAGCAAGGTCGCGGCCGCGGCACCGAGCCCGGCGCCGAGGAAACCCCTGCGCGTCAGCGCATCGACGATGCGTTTCCACTGCTCGTCTGTATCGAGTGCGGTGTTATCGAGTGCGGGCGCCAGGCAGATCGAGTTCGGCACAGTTCGGTCCATTCGTTCGAGCGGTCGAGAATCACCTCGATTGTGGCTATCGAACCGTCGAAACTGAACAGGATTTCGAGCCGACAACTATCGCTGTCCGGTCACACCTTCTTGACGACGCTCGACTTCAATTGCATCGGTCCGATGCCGTCGACCTTGCAGTCGATGTCGTGGTCACCAACACCCTGAACAAGGCGGATGTTGCGAACTTTCGTACCTGACTTGATGCCGGTCGGACTGCCCTTCACCTTGAGCGTCTTGACGACCGTCACCGTGTCGCCGTCCGCAAGAATGTTGCCTACGGCATCTTTCACCACACCCAGGTCCTCGCCGGCACTATCGGTCGGCGCCCACTCGTGCGCGCAGGACGGGCAGACCATCAACGCGCCCATCTCGTAGGTGTATTCGCCGGCGCATTCAGGGCAAGGGGGCAAGGTGTCTTCCACGCGGTTCATCCTATCCACCAGGCACCCGATCCCCATTTTTGCATTTCATGAGGCACCCTTGGGCGAAATATTGCATTCGATGAAACTTTGCACTCTGTGCAATTATGGATGAAATGGGAACCGAAACTCTCGGATTGCGCGAACGAAAACGAATTGCGACGAGGCAGCTGATCGAGCACACCGCCGTCGAACTCGTTCTCGACCTGGGCTATGACGAAGTGACCGTCGAGAAAATCTGCGAAGCCTGCAATCTGTCGACCCGCACGTTCTTCAACTACTTCCCCACCAAGGACGCAGCGATCGGCGGGCTCATGCTCGTCGTGCCAAGTGAGACGACCATGCTCACGCTCATCGGCGAGCACCCGGACGATCCGCTGCGCGGCGCTCTCGCGGTATTCGAGGCGGCGATGCAAATCGTCGACGAGCGACCCGATCTGCTCGCGCATCGACGCGAATTGTTCGAGCGTCATCCCACGCTGTTGCAACAACATCTGGCCACCTTCCACGATCTTGAAGACACGCTCACCCGGATCCTCACGCGGGAGTTGTCGAACAGAACCGAGTATCGCCGCCTGCACTCGGACACAGCCGCTGCCGACGAAGCCACAGCAACGGTCATCACCGCAGGCGCCGCGATGCGTTACGTCTTCCGAAAATGGCAGAACAGTGAACGGGCAAGCCCCAGAACAGATTTGCTCGATCCGGCACTACTCCTGATGGCTCGAATACTGAGGTCCGAGAGCTGATCCACACTCTCGCACCCGCCGTCACTCAACTAAGGAACTACATGTCCACTCGAGAAGCTGCGACCGTCGAGCCCGACGGCACGCATACCGACACCGAGGCCTCGCCGGACAAACGGTCGATCATCCTCGTTTTTGTCGGGCTGATGATCACGATGCTTCTGGCTTCGCTCGACCAGATGATCTTCAGTACCGCTTTGCCCACCATCGTGGGCGAATTGAACGGCGTCAACCACATGGTCTGGGTGACGACGGCATACATCCTCGCCTCGACCGTCATGATGCCGGTGTACGGAAAACTCGGTGACCTGATCGGCCGCAAGGGCCTCTTCATCGGCGCCATCAGCATTTTCATCGTCGGTTCGGTGATCGGCGGTCTGTCCCACGACATGACCACACTCATCGCTGGTCGAGCCGTGCAGGGACTCGGCGGCGGCGGATTGATCCTGCTGTCCCAGGCGATCATCGCCGACGTCGTCCCCGCCAGGCAACGCGGCCGGTACATGGGTGCGATGGGCGGGGTGTTCGCACTGGCTTCGGTTGCCGGTCCCCTACTCGGCGGCTGGTTCACCGAGGGCATCGGTTGGCGTTGGGCCTTCTGGATCAACATCCCCCTAGGCCTACTCGCCATCGCGAGCGCGATGGCATTTCTGCACCTGCGGAAGCCGAACCTCGGCAAGCCTCGCATCGACTATCTGGGCATGGTTCTCGTCGCGACGGCAGCGACGTGTCTGATCCTGTTCACGACCTGGGGCGGAAACACCTACGCCTGGGGATCGGCCGTCATCATCGGATTGATCGTCGGCTGCGTCGTGACGGCAGTGGCTTTTGTCTTCGTCGAAAAGCGTGCCGACGAACCGGTGATTCCGATGCACCTGTTCGCTCAGCGCAACTTCGTGTTGACCACCGTCGCCGGCCTGATCATCGGAATCGCCATGTTCGGTGCGCTCGCCTACCTGCCGACCTACATCCAAATGGTGACCGGCAAGAACGCCACCGAAGCTGGATTGATGATGATTCCCATGATGGCGGGCCTGCTCGTCGCCTCCATCGGGTCCGGCCAGCTGGTCAGCAAGACCGGCCGCTACAAGATCTTCCCCATCGTCGGAACATCCATCGTCGCTGTTGCTCTGGTCCTGCTCTCACGTCTGACGCCGTCGACCTCACTGCTGGTCTTCGGTTGCTACATCGCACTCATGGGTATCGGACTCGGCCTCGTCATGCAGATCTTGATCTTGATCGTGCAGAACACCTTCCCCGCGGCCGAAGTGGGAACGGCCACCGCGTCGAACAACTTCTTCCGCCAGATCGGTGCGTCGTTGGGCAGCGCGATCGTGGGCAGCCTGTTCGCCTCGCGTCTGACCAATCTCCTGGCCGAGCGACTCCCGGCGAATGGCGGCGCGGTCGGTGGTGACGAGAACTCCTTGACCCCGGGAATCCTCTGGAAGTTGCCGAGCCAGGTTCGCGAGATCATCGTCGGTGCATACAACGACGCGCTGGCGCCGATCTTCCTGTACCTCGTCCCCTTGGTCATCGCGGCGGTTGTCCTGTTGCTCTTCGTCAAGGAGAAGCCCCTCGCGACGACGATCGATCGCTCGGCGCCCCCGCTCGAGTAATTGACTATCGTGGCGTGATGTCGCACGCACCGAATACGCCCAGACGCACTCTCGCTGTTCTGGGCGTATTCGGCGTTGTGGTGGTCGTAGTTGTCGCCGGCGCACTGTGGTGGTTCGCGCGCGGCGACGACGCTCTTGCCGGCGAGAATCTCGATTCGTTCCCGGCCGTCGACCACAGCATTCTCAGCGCTCAGCAGAGTGCGCTACTGGGCGTCCTCGAGCAGGAGTGGGAGTCAGGGAGTCCCGGCACCAAATACGCCGAGGGTGTCGAAGAATCGTGGTGTGCCGATTTCGTGAGCTGGTCGATGAACCAGATCGGCACGCCGTTCTCGAACCCCAACTCAGGGTCGTGGCGCATCCCCGGGGTGTACACGCTGCAGGAGTATTACGAGTCCGTCGACGCGTTTGTCCCCTACGGTCAGGACTACCAACCCAAGGTCGGCGACACGATCCTGTACGGCGACTCGAGCCCCTTCGGCCAACACGTCAACGTCGTTCTGGTCAACGACGCCGGCACTCTGACGACCGTCGGCGGCAACGAGAACAACAAGGTCATGCTCCATCGCATCGTCCCGTCGGAAGTCCCGGGGATCGTCGGGTTCGGCGTCATCTGAGCCCGAGCCCCACCGTCGTTGCTTGATGGTTCTTGCGATGTGCAGAGGTGAGGCTACAGATTGGGGGTTGCCGTTGGATGGCACTTGCTTTCAACCAATATTCGGATAATTCCGTGTTTCCGTCATTGACAGATATTGGACATCTGTGAAGAAGTTTCCCTGCCAACTAGATTCGTATCCAGCTGTCCCCCACCCAGAACAGGAATTCGATGCGCCCTGGTGAGCTCACCACTCTCGAGCAGATACAACTCATGGCCCGCGCGGCTGCTGCGCAGGCCATGAGTGCTCCGTCGATGCTCCGACTCCGGCTCGGCCGCTACCCCACTCGCACACCCGAGCTGCGCAAACGCCCACTCCCCGACACCAAGCTGTGCAGCGAAGCGCTCGATCACGCCAGAGGAACCCTCTCCCCCGCGGTCTTGAACCACAGCCTGCGCTGCTGGATCTGGGCCGACGCCTTCGCGCAGATCGATGCGATCGAGTACGACCCCGAAGATCTCTTCACTGCGTGCGCCCTTCACGATGTCGGACTGGGCGCAGAAGGATCGGCCGAGCACGGGTGTTTCACCTACATCAGTGCCGCAGACGCAGAAGAACTCGCGACCCGAGTGGGAACTTCGGAGAGGTCGGTACAGCGAATCGGCGAAGCGATCCGTCTGCACATGGATCTGACCGTCGACCGCGGCGCGGGCGCTGACGCCTATCTACTGCATGCCGCAGCGCATTTCGACGTTGCCGGTCGGCGTGCGCCCGAAATTCCGCGAGCAACTGTTGATGCAGCAATCGCGGAGTACCCGCGAACAGGGTTCACCGACGAGTTCACGCAGTCGATGAGGCGCGAGGTCCAGCTCCGTCCGCACTCTCGCGCGGCGACGCTCTGGAGATCGGGCATGGCACTGCCGCTCCGAACCAATCCCCTGGATTGGAAGAGCCGCTAGCTACGTCCAGTCCTCGAGCACCGCGGTTCGTGATCCTCCGACGTTCCCGGTATTCACCACGCCCACGGGTTCGATCAACATCACCTCCGCTTCCTCTTCGGCGATGGGACAATGCTCGACTCCGCGAGGCACAACGAACAATTCACCGGGCCCCAGCGAAACATCTCCGTCGCGCAGTTGGATTCGGATCTGCCCCTTTGTCACCAGAAACATTTCGTCGGTGTCGGTGTGGGAGTGCCAGACGAATTCACCTTTGATCTTGACGATCTTGATCTCGTAATCATTGAGGGCCGCAATCTTCTTGGGCGACCAGTGCTCGGTGAACTGACCGAACTTCTCGCGGAGCGATACCGCTGTTGCCGAACTGTTCATGTTGTTCCTCCCTCGGGCGCGCCACCACTGCGATGACGACCCCGCCACTCTTCGTCACCCGAGGCAGCTGCGTCTTGTACGTTTCTGACATGGACCCCCGCGGCGCACAGATCACCGCGTGGGCACCGAGCCTCGCGGGAATCACCGAGGTCTTCCATGCCGATTTCGTCGGACACGCCTATCCCAAACACACGCACGATCAGTGGTCCCTGATGCTCGTCGACCGCGGCACGATTGCATACGACCTCGATCATCGCGCTCATGGCGCAGCACCAGAGATCGTGACTCTGTTGCCGCCAGGCATTGCACACGACGGAGTTCCGGTCACCGAGGCCGGATTTCGTCAACGAATCCTCTACCTCGACACGTCAGTTCTCGGCGAGGTCCTCATAGGCCCGGCGGTGGACAGCCCCGAGATTCGAGACCCTCTGCTGCGCCATCGCATCGATCAACTGCACTCTGCACTCGGCCCGGACGGCGAATCACTCGAGGCCGAAAGTCGCCTGGGGTTCCTCGCTGAAAGATTGAACGAGATCCTCACACCGGCCACAGGTCGATCCCTTCACACGCCGACCGTTGACGAACGCGTTGCCGATCAACTTCGGGACCTGCTCGATGCGCGACTCACAACGGGAATCACGATGCGGGAAGCGTCGAACATCCTGCAGCGGAAGCCCACGTATCTGATCAAGAACTTCGCGAAGCATTTCGGGCTTCCGCCTCACAAGTACGTGACGGGACGTCGAATCGATCTGGCGCGACGCGCAATCCTCGCCGGGCGCGAATTGGCGGACGTGGCCGTCGACGTCGGATTCCACGATCAATCCCACCTGTCGCGGCACTTCGTCAAGCATGTCGGGGCGCCGCCCGGCAAATACTCACTGAACGTGGCCAGTGGAGCGCGCTAGTCGCAGCACCTGGCACCGGTTTCGTTGAGCAGACACTGGTTCCGGTCAGCTGGAGTCTGTGTCCACTGAATAAAAACGGTGTCAGGTCCCAACGATCAAGCAGCCGTCTCGAGGTCGACCAGGAGGAAGTCCTCGCGCCGCGGCCCGTATTCACGATCGGTCAGCTGGTACGAGCGCAACGCACGAGGTGCACGCGCCAACTCGTAGAAGCGCTCGGAGCCAGGCACGAATTGCCTCGTAGCCCAACCCCAGTTCGGGCCGTGCGGAAACTTCGGGTCGGGCAGCATGTCGGACTCCATCGACATGAGCCGCAGGCGCCGAACTACCCCGGTCGTGGCGGCATCTGCGCCGAAGTCTATCCACGCCTGACGCGCGTTTGGGTCGTCACGAGGAGTTCCGGCAAGTAGGTGCAATGCACCCGCGACTTCGGCAACCGCCCACCGGCGCGGGTTGTCGACATTCCAGGAGAGTCCCCACCGGACGGTCTCCCCCAATTCTGGAGGAACAAACCACCGAAAACGCAGACCGTCGATGACTACCGGCGTGATCATCGCGTCGAGGTTCGCCGACGCACCGACCATTCGACCGGCTCGACCGCATCGTCGAGCCCGAGAACCACGCGAGCTGCGTTGCGCCCTTGATCGAACAGGGACTGGCGAACCGTTGTCAGGCCGGCGTCCGATGCGGCTGTTGTGTCGTCCCATCCGACGACTGCGACATCGTCGGGCAGCGCGAGGCCGAGTTCACGGATCGCGTCCAGAACCCCCAGAGCCAGTTCGTCACTCATCGCCAAGATGACATCGGGCCTTCGGCTCTCGGGAACGTCGAGCAGGGACCGAGCCATCCGCGCACCCTCGCTCCGCTCGTTGACAGTGACGACCCCTACCCTCACCGAGGGCCAATCGAGGCCCGCGTCGCGGACGGCGCGCTCGTAGCCCTCGAGCCGATGGCGGGACACCGGAAAGAACGCTTCACCTGGATCCACGTCCATCCGAATCTCGGACCGACGCTCACGATCCCACGGAAGGCTGATCACCGCGGGCCGCTGCGCCCCCGACAACCCGACTGCCGCGATCGCGACGGCGCCGGCAACATCGTCCATCCCGACGAGATCCACACCCTCGTGCAACGGACCACCCTGGATGCATGCGGGTTTTCCGGTGCCGACAATCGCGTCGAGGATGGGATCGTCGAAGACGGTGGTCCAGACGACAAAACCGTCTACTGCCGCGTCGCGAACTCTGTCGACGTCTCCCGGTTTCCCCGAGTTCGGCAGCATCATCAGCCCGGCGTTCGCATCCAGGCACGCTTCGGCGACTCCCGAGAGGAATCGCCGAGCTACTGCGTCTTCGAAGGCGTACGTCAGCTTCTCGCTGAAGACGACCGCGATGTTGTTGAATTTCCCGCTCCGCAAGGACTGCGCCGCCCGGTTCGGGCCCGCGTACTCGAGCTCTTCGGCGGCGGCGAACACCTTGGCCCGCGTTGATTCAGACACGCGCTCGGGCTGCGCGAAGGAGTACGACACCGACATCACCGACACGCCTGCGGCCTTGGCGACGTCGGCCATCGTCGGACGACTCGAACGCTGCGCACGTATGGCCATGAGCCTCAGCATAGCGAGTGCAAAATATCCATTGCGCAGGTGTGTATCGATACATGTATCGTTACACAACATGACTGCTCGACTGCCGAAGGCAACCACGCTACGGCTGATGACACTGGCCGGAGCAGCCTTCGCCTACGTGACGGCCGAAATGCTCCCCGTCGGACTGCTCAGCGAAATCTCGACGGACCTCGACGTCACCGAAGGGCGTGTCGGCCTACTGCTGACCTTCTACGCATACGGTGTCGCGGTCTTGACGCTTCCGCTGATCGGAGCGGTCAAAACCTGGCCGCGACGACGCGTCGTCGTTCTGACGGTGGCCACCCTCGCGGTGTCGCAACTGGTCGCAGCATTGGCCGTCAACTATCCGATGCTCGTGATCGGACGATTGCTCTGCGCTGCGACGCACGGAGTGTTCTGGGCTGTCGTTGCACCGGTCGCTGCCACCCTGGTTCCGCGCGGACAACAGGGCAAGGCCATCGCGATGGTGTATGCCGGTACGTCTCTCGCTTTTGTTCTCGGAGGACCCCTGTCTTCGGCGATCGGCCAGTCCTGGGGTTGGCGGACCGCGTCGGCGGCAATCGGTGTGGTGGCAGTGGGCATTGCTTTCTCACTGCATCGTGCGTTGCCAGAAATGCCGGTCGATCAACACCATCGGAGTAAGCGAGACAAACCGAAGCCGACACCGGCGATGAAACGGGCACTCGCCGTCATCTGCGCGGCAACGCTGTTTGCCGCCCTTGGGCAATTCGCTTCGTACACGTTCTTCACACTTCTGGTGGAGGAAAGCCTCGGCTCGTCCGGTGGCATCCGTACCGCGATGCTTCTGGTCTACGGCGCCGCCGGCGCCGTCGGAGTGTGGGTCGCCGGCAAGTACTACGACCGCCGACCACGCCTCTTCACGCTCATCTCGATCGCGACGGTGGCAGGCGCGCTGGCCATCTTCTGGCTCTTGGCGCCGTCGATGGGAGCGTTCGCTGTCGTCGCCACGATCTTGTGGGGTGCGGCGTTCACCACCGTTCCGATCTGCCTCCAGTCCTCGGTTCTGCGCGCCGTCCCTATCGGGACCGACCGTGCCTCGGCCATCTACGTTGTCGTGTTCCAGATCGCGATTGCAACGGGCGCTCTGCTCGGTGCGGCCGTCGTCGACAGTGGCGGGCTCTCACATCTGGCGGGCATCGGGGTCGCTCTGATGATCGCTTCGTTGGCGATAGTCGGGTTCGGCCGACGCGCGTTTCCCCAGGAACCGGAACGGTCTACTCACTCCCCCACCGACGCGCCGGCCGGACTCTCGTCGTAGATCAGGGTGTATCGCCAGAACAGTCGTCTCCTGATCCGGCTACCTGGCAGACACAACGCGGCCGCGCGCCGGACGTCAGCCATCGACTCACCCGGTTCCGCGGTGGGAGCTGTCATCGCCTTCAGTGGCTCGGAGGCAACCCGTCGATGCTTGACGACGCCGACGACGGGATTGCACACGGTCGCCAACACCGACAGGAGTGCGTCGGTGGCTGTGGTCGATCGATAACACCCGACCACGACGAGCCGCCCGCCCGGTTCGAGCAGGCTACTCAGCTGCTTCATCGATTCTTCGAGTGGAAGATGATGCAACGCTGCGACGACTGTGATCGCGTCGTACTTCGCCTCGGATGCAAAGTCCTCGATCCGCTGCGCGTCGATGATCACGTTCCCGTCGTCGACAAACCTTGCGCGCACGGCGGCCGAGGTTGTCAGGTCGGGTTCCACACCGACCACCACGTCGAACCGCCGACGCAAGAGGTCGATCAGATTGCCGGTCCCGCTCCCCACGTCGAGAGCGCGACCGGACCTGACCCCGCGCAGATTACGTAGAACCCACCGGCCGTAGTGATCGTTGTGACTCCACGGATGGCGTCGATTGAAACCGTCCAAGCGAGCAATCCCACCCATACCCGACGGTATCAATCCGAGCCCGCGCACCGGCCGTCACAACCGCGGGTCGACCGGCTCCGATTCGAGAGCCAGCACCGCGAACACGGCCTGGTGCGCTCGCCACAAAGGTTCACGGTCGACGAGCCTGGATACCGCCTCCATGCTGAGCGCGTACTCGCGCAGCGCCATCGACTGCTTGTGTCCGAGGTTGCGGTTACGCAACCTCGCAAGCGTCGACGGTTCGAGGTAGTCGGCACCGTAGATCAATCGCAGGTACTCCCGGCCGCGGACCTTGATCCCCGGCTGAACCTTCGCGTTGTACCCCCGCGGTCCGTGAATCTGATTCGCCAGCGGTTTGACGACCATCCCCTCACCACCGTCGCCGGTGAGCGACTCCCACCACTTCGTCGCTTCGAACACCGAGTCCTCGGAACCGAGATCGACCACCAGGCGACGTGTAGTGGTAAATCGACTCGGGTCGGCCGCGGCCAGGCGGTCCGAAATACCGAGGTGCCATTCGTGATCCCGTTCCCCGTACGACTGGCCCTCGGCCGCCAGAATCTGGAACGGCGCGATGGTGACGCCGTCCAGTCCGTTCGTCGGCCACACGTACCGTCGGTACGCCTCGCCGAAGCGCTCGATACTGGCGGCCCGAACAGTTGTCTGTTCGAACATCTCCGCCACGTCCAGGCCCCGCGACCCGGCCCGCGCCAGCACGGCCTCGCGAGCTGTGAGGTCTGATCGCCCGGCCGCCGCGACCGACGCGTACTGCGAGCGCAGCAGACCTTCCGCTTTGACGTTCCACGGCAACAGTTCGCAGTCGAGGAGCAGCCAGTCGGTGCCCAGCTCTTCCCACAACCCAGCGGAGGTGACTGCGGCGGCGATGTCGTCGATCAACTGCTGAGTCAGGTCGTCGTCGAAGAACTGGCGGCCGGTGCGGGTGTGCACCATCCCGGTGAGCGCATCCGGTGCGTCGAAGCGGGACTGAGCAACCGATCGATCACGGCACACGAGCACCACTGCCCGCGAACCCATGTGCTTCTCTTCGCAGATCACTGTTCCGATTCCGCCGGCCCGGTATGCGTCGAACGCGGTCGACGGGTGTTCCAGATAGTCATCGGATTGGGCGCTCGCGCAGGGCGCCATGGTCGGCGGTAGGTATCGCAGCCATTGCGGCGCGACCGCGAATCGGCTCATCACTTCCAAGGCGCCGGCAGCGTTGTCGGTGCGAACGGACACTCGACCGCGCAGTTCGGTGTCGACGCCGGTCGTTTCGAGGACGTCGGCGAGATCGAGCACGTCCGGATCACGAGTCGGCGGTGCCAGCGGTACCACCGGCTCGTACCAAACCTGCTCCGCCGGAACCGACACGATCTCTCGTTCCGGGTATCGAAGAGCCGTGAGGGATCCACCGAACACACAGCCGGTGTCGAGGCACGCGGTGTTGTTGATCCATTCCACCTCGTGCACCGGCGTGTGACCGTAGAGGACCATGGCTGATCCTCGGTAGTCCTGCGCCCACGGGTATCGAACGGGTAAGCCGAATTCGTCCGTCTCACCGGTAGTTTCACCGTAGAGCGCAAAGCTCCGGACTCGACCGGATGCCCTGTTGTGGTAGTCCTCCTTGAGACCGGCGTGCGCGACAACGAGTTTGCCGTCGTCCAGGACGAGGTGCGCGACGAGCCCGTCACAGAAGTCGACGACGCTGTCCCGGAACTCCGCCGACTCGGTGGCCATCTGCTCGAGGGTCTCGGCGAGTCCGTGACTGGCCGTGACCTTCTTACCGCGCAAGGCCTTGACGAGTTTGTTCTCGTGGTTACCCGGAACCGCTATCGCATGTCCCGCCGCGACCATCCCCATGACCAGACGCAGCACACCGACCGAATCCGGTCCTCGATCCACGTAGTCACCGAGGAAGACGGCAGTTCGCCCTTCCGGCGGCACCGCATCGACAGCTCTGCCGTCCGTCCCGTAGTCGACGGTGTAGCCGAGTTTCACGAGGAGCGTCTCGAGCTCACTTCGACATCCGTGGATGTCACCGATGACGTCGAACGGACCACGCTCGACACGCAGATCGCTGCGGAGCGGGTGGCGCAAGAATGTGGCTTCGGAAACCGCGTCCTCACCTCTGAGGATGTGAACCGAACGGAAACCTTCCTTACCCAGCCCGCGGAGCGAGCGAGTCAACTGTTGGTGCTGACGGCGAATCACGTCGCGTCCGAACGTCCGATCAGAGCGAGCGTCGTTTCGTGCAGAACAGACCGATTCCGGAACATCGAGCACGACTGCCACCGGCAGTATGTCGTGCTCGCGAGCCAACGCAACGAGTCGCTTGCGCGCGGCGGGCTGGACGTTGGTCGCGTCGACCACCGTGAGACGTCCGCGTCGCAAACGCTTGGCCGCAACGAACTCCAGCACTTCGAAAGCATCGGACGTCGACTCCTGTGAGTTCGGATCATCACTGATCCACCCTCTGAATGTGTCACTCGAGAGGGTTTCGTACTCACCGAAGTGACGCGCCGCGAAGGTCGACTTTCCCGAGCCACTGACGCCGATGAGTACTACCAGGGCGAGATCTGGAATCTCGTACACCGTCATGACGTTCGTGCCTCCTTCGTGAAGATTGCCATCTGTGTCGGCCCGCCAAGGACCGGATCAATTGCTCCGACAAATTCGAACTCCACGCAATAGCCGTGGACTCGGGCCATTTCGGTTGCCCAGTCGCGGAATTGGGTTCGGGAGAACTCGAACCTGTGATCGGGGTGCCTGAACTCTCCCGCGGCCAATGCCGGATACAGCACGTTGTAGTCGGCATTCGGAGTAGTCAGCAGCACATACTGCGGTGCTGCGTCCACGAAGACCGATCTGACCAGCGCCGGCAGGCGCGCCGTGTCGACGTGCTCGACCACCTCCATCAGCACGGCTGCGTCGAAGCCTTTCAAGCGTGCGTCGCGGTACGTCGCGGACGACTGCATCAAAGACACACGTTCACGTTGGGCGTCGGACATTTCGGTGAACTTCAATCTGCGTTGCGCCCGTGTCAGTTCGCGCGCGCTCACATCGACGCCGACAAGTTTGTCGAATTGAGCGTGCGGCATCAGCGCCTCGATCAGTTTGCCTTCGCCGCAACCGATGTCGACAATCGTTCTGACGTGCAGTCGCTGAAGTGTCGCCAAAACTGCGTCGACGCGAAGCCGTGCCAGCGGCGGATCCGGTCGCGGTAGTTCGATCTGCGCCTCTGCTTGGTCGGGAATCAGTCGATCGACCACCGATTCGACCAGGTCGCGTCGACGCGCCAGGTAGCGGGACATGATCAGCGCGGAATCCGGATGCGACGCCAACCACTCTCCAGCGACGCGGATCAACTTGTCTGCCTCGTCGGGTCCCACCCAGTAGTGCTTCACGTCGTCGAGGACCGGCAACAGCACGTAGAGGTGCCGAAGGGCACTCTGCACCGTGTGTTCCCCGGTGAGCGTCAACGACACGAAGTCGGAGTTTCCCCACGTCGGCAGGTGCGGATCAAGCTGCACCGGTATCGCGGCCACATCCCAGCCCAGCGGCTCGAACAACCGACGAGGCAATTCCGCATCGCCGCCGCACGGAACCACCGGAATCGAGACGGTCAACGCGAGTTCGGTTCCGACGAGTTCCGGGTGCGACTTGCACGTTCCCGTCAACGCGGTGCGAAACAGCTTCGACAGAGCAACCGAGAGTATGGACGACGCCGCATACGGCCGATCGTTGACATACTCACCCAGCGAAAAGTTGTCGCCACTCTTGCCGCGTCGATACCTACTCTGCACAAGTTCGATGGGGTCGACGTCCACAATCACTGCCACCGTGGTCTTTTCGGCTGAGGCCTCCGGGTACAGAACCGTGGCGGTGCCGATCGCCAAGTCGAAGCTTTGCACGCGGTCGGGATGTTTGTGCAGCAGGTAGCTCAACGCGGTCGCATCAGGAGTCTGCGGGGTCGGGGTGGACGTCAGTGTGAGTAGCACCAGGCGAATGTAGCCCGGCAAACGTCCGGGGCGCCTCCGATTTACGCGCCCGCGGCCGTCAGAACAAAGTGAGAGCTGCTCCCGCACCCACCAGTTCCCGGGGCGCCTCACGCGGCTCACTGCCAGCTGCACTGACGTCTCGATGCTCCGAACGACCACCCAACCCATGGCGCTCGACCAATGGCTCGACACGGCTTGCGAGCCAACGCTTGTATTCGGGAGTGACATACGCGCCCCGCCCGTACAGCTCGCGGTAGCGACGGATGAGCGCCGGATGTTCCTGAGCAAGCCAATTCATGAACCAACCCCGAGTACTCCCCCGCAGGTGCATCGGGAAGACCGTCACACTCGTCGCACCGGCTTCGGACAGTGCCTCGAACAGCCCGTCGAGATGACTGGTGGAGTCGGTGAGGAACGGAATGACCGGCGCCACCATGACATTGCACGAGAATCCCGCGTCGGTGATGGCGCGGATCATCTCGAGACGCGCCCGCGGCGACGGGGTACCAGGCTCGATCTGCTTCTGAAGTGCAGCGTCGTTGATCGCCAACGACACTCCGATTCCGACGTCGACCTGCGCTGCCGCCATTTTCAACAGCGGCAGGTCCCGTCGGAGCAAAGTTCCCTTCGTCAAGATCGAGAAGGGAGTTCCGGATTCGGTCAACGCGCGAATAATGCCGGGCATCAAGCGGTATCGGCCCTCGGCTCGCTGATAGGGATCGGTGTTGGTACCCAGTGCCACCGCCTCCCGTTTCCAGGACTTTCGCGCCAACTCTTTGCGGAGCACCGCGGCAATGTTCGTCTTCACGACCACTTGGGAGTCGAAATCCGCGCCGGCGTCGAGGTCGAGATACTCGTGACTCGGTCTCGCGAAACAATATCGGCATGCGTGCGAGCAACCACGAAAAGCGTTGACGGTGAAGCTGAACGGCAACGTCGACTCTTCGGGCATCTTGTTGAGCGCGCTCTTGCAGAGCACCTCGTGAAACGTGATTCCCTCGAACTCGGGAGTCTGCACGGAGCGAACCAACCCGGCTCGTTCGAGTCCGGGTAGCGCTCCGTCATCTGCATCCAATGCCTGACCCGACCACCTCATGGCCCCAAGTCGAACACTTGTTCTAAGGTATGTCAAGATGGAGCGAATACCTGACCGTGCCTCACCACGGCCGGGAAGTTGTTGGCAGAATTCGGTGCATGTCGAACAGAATCAATATTTCGTCCGGTTCCGAATGGGAACCCAAGATCGGTTACTCCCGTGCCGTGCGCATCGGTAACCAGATCGCAGTCTCCGGCACCACCGCTCCTGGTGAGACCCTCACAGATCAGACCCGCGCAGCGCTCGAAACTATCAAGGCAGCACTTGCCGAGGCCGGCGCCTCGCTCGACGACGTCATCCGCACTCGCATGTACCTGCGCGACATGACGCAGTGGGAGCAGGCCGCTCTCGCGCACGGTGAAGTGTTCGGCGAGATTCGTCCCGCCACGACGATCCTCGAGGTCAGCTCGCTGATCGACCCCGCTCTGCTCATCGAGATCGAGGCCGACGCGGTTCTCAGCTGATCGCCAATCCGGACATTTGTGAAATGGGCGCCTAGTCTGAGCCGATGAAACCGATGCGGCTGTATCCGTTGACGCTCGCGCTCGGCATCACCGCCGCTTTCCTCTCGCCCGGTTCTGCACTCGCAGAACCGGGCGAGAGTCTTTCGACGGCTTGCGGCAGCCAGTTGAGCAATGCCGAGGTGGGCCGGATTGCCGAACTCAGCGACGTCACGACCCTGAACGGTGCCGGACTGCCTCGGCTCGAGACCGCTGTCGAACGTCATCGTGAGATCACGTCGATCCTCGTCTCACACCACGATTGGCGAGGCTTGTTCTCCATCGGCCTCGACGCTGTCGAACACGAGGCGGTGATGCCGCTGCAGCGAGACCCTGCGGCCTTCGCCGATGACGAGTGGGCCCATTCCGTCAGCTTCGAATTGCTGCGCAGGTACCTGGTGAACGTCCATGCGGAGTTCACCGGTACTCCCACCGATCCGGCGTGGAGCAACTACTTCGCCCTGACACGTCAGTGCGACGCCAGTCCAGCACGGGTCGCCATGGCCGGCTACAACGCGCATCTCACCGTCGACCTCGCTCACGCCGTCGCCACGTCCGGAACCACTGCGGAGGATGTCCCCGATTTTTACAAGATCGTCGATTCCATTGCCGTCAAGGGTGGTTCGATCGTGACCCTCACCAAGGCCGAGTACGACGCCGATCTGGGGCCGCTCTGGCGGTTCTACTTCGTCGGCGAAGGACTCGACCGATTGGCCGGAAACTCGCAGCCCTCGGAACTGCTGCTCCGCGCCGCCGACAGCGGATACAACACCATCACGCTGGCCAACGGATTCGCCCTCCAGAATCCGCAGACACGTCCGGGCGCAGAACAGGAGATCGACGCACTCTGGCGTACTACAGATTCCGCTCTCGACGTACTCTCGCGACTCGGTGGTCTCTGACATCTCACCCTCCGCTGCCTGAACCGGACACACCTGCGACAATGACCCCATGACGGGGCACTCGACGGGGCAAGGCATGCAGAGTCCCGCCATGCGCCGGGTGCGAGACCTGTTGCGCGGGCCCGCAATTGTCTGCGATGGCCGAGCAACCATCCGCGAGGCCGCGAAGTTGATGACCGACGCGGGCCGCCGCGCTGTTGTGATCCCGACGGAGACAACCGGTTTCGGAATCTTCACCGAAGGTGACCTACGTGCTCGTGTGGTAGTTGGTGGTATCGACAGCAATCAGCCGGTATCAACGGTGATGACGCCGTCAGCAGTGACAGTCGATCCGGATCGATTGGGCGCCGACGCCGTGACCGACATGCTCGAGTACGGATTGCGCCATCTCCCGGTCGTGACCGAGGCAGGCGCACTGATGGGTGTGCTCGAACTCAGCGACCTCCTGACTTCGGCCACCAATCAGGGTTTCGAACTGCGCGCAGCGCTCGCCACAGCACAGGACGACGCCCACCTCGTCGAAACAGCCCGCGCGGTCCCTGTTCTGGTGACGGAATTGGTGGCGTCACGGGTCTCTCCGCTCGACATCGGCGCGACGCTGGCCGTGCTGATCGACGTAACAGTCAGGCGAGCCATAGAATTGGTGGTGGGCGGAGACGAGCGACCGGATTTCGCGTGGCTGTCGCTCGGCAGCGTCGCCAGGCGTGAAGCGCTCCCCTCTTCGGATATCGACAGTGCGCTGGTGTGGGGGGGCGAATCTCATCACGAGGGAGCCGACGCCGCGAAGACCATCCACGACATCCTCGATCTCTGCGGGTTCCCTCGCGACACCAAGAACGCCGTCGCGACCCAGGCCAGGTTTGCTCGGACGCTCCCACAATGGCGCACTGCGCTGCGGAAATGGGTGTCCAACCCGTATCAGGACCAAGCCCTGGTCATGTTGTCGATGCTGGCGGACGCCCGTGTCGTCGCAGGCGATCCGGCGTTGGATCCTCGCCCTGCGGCGTTGGATCAACTGCGACTGCACCCGGCCGTCATGCGACTGCTCCTTCGCGAAGCCGTCGGGGACAAGGCAAAGCTCCATTCGTTCAAGGACGTGATGACGCGTCGGACCGGAACCGTCGACCTCAAAGCCAGCGCCGTCCAACCGATCGTGAACATCGCTCGTTGGGCGGGGATTTCCGTGGGCGCCCGCACGAGTTCGACACTCGAACGCCTCAAGGCTGCAGCGGGAAGCGGTTTCCTACTCGACGACGACGCCCAGGTACTGATCGAATCTTTCGAGGTGTTGCAGCAGATTCGTGT
Organism: Rhodococcus sp. IEGM 1302; assembly: GCF_030056935.1. Classification (NCBI taxonomy): domain Bacteria; kingdom Bacillati; phylum Actinomycetota; class Actinomycetes; order Mycobacteriales; family Nocardiaceae; genus Rhodococcus; species Rhodococcus sp. IEGM 1302. The sequence goes on from NZ_JASHKY010000007.1 coordinate 29,267, forward strand.
CCGCCACCAGACCGATCAGTTCGCGGCAGGTCGGCCACCGACCGACGAAGTCGTGATCTCCGAACTCACTCCGCTCTCGCGGAGCTTGCTGAGCAATGCAGTGCGCGAGGTCGCAGGTGTGCAACGACGACTCGAATATGCCGCGTCCGCGTCGGCGCTACCCGACATCGATCCGTGAATCGCACTGCGCTCGAACAGGTTCTGGCGGCGGAGCGCCTCGAAGGCTGGGATCCGAGCGATGAACAGATCGCGGAACTCGAGGCCGTGATGATCGGGATGCTTTCTCGGCGTGAGTATTTCGAGCAGGAATTGGCGCGAGCCGTCGGCCTCTCGTCTGCGATTCCCCCGCGGATCCGCTGGCGACGATCAGCGCCGTACGTCTATCGCGGTACATCGGTTCTCGAGAACAATTTCGACGTACGAGATCCCGCCGCACTGCAATCACTCGAGTTCGCGGCGACCGCGCTTCGCCTGGGTGAGGCGCATCTCGGCAGCGACCTCGTACAGCACACGCGAGACACAGCCGAACTTCTCCTGCTTCACCAGCACGTTTTCCAAGATCTGTACCAGTGGGCCGGCCACATCAGAACCGTCGACATCAGGAAAGGTGCGGCAACGTTTGCTCCGGTCTCGGCGATTCGGAACTACCTGTCCGAGGTGGAAGAGATCATCGCCGCCGTCGATTGGGTAGCGCTCGATAACGGCGCTGCGTCGTTCGCGCTCGCATCGGTGTACTCGACGCTCAATCATGCCCACCCGTTTCGGGAAGGAAACGGGCGAACCGGAACCCTCTTCCTGCACCGACTCGCCGCGGACACCCGGTATCAGCTCGACTTGTCGCGGGTGAGCAGAACCGAGTGGGTATCCGCGTCGAGGGATTCTGCGCCTTTCCGGCCCACCGGAACCCCGTCGCCTCGCCCGTTCATCGATCTGTTCAATCGCGCGCTGACTCGCTGACGCAGACATCTGCAACCGTTCCAGGCGGACTGAACACCGTTACTGCTGAGTGAGCACCGCTTCCGCCACACTCGAAGCGGTGCTCACTCTAAGACGACTGTGCTCACTCGACCATCAACCGGGCAGCGCGAACTCCCCTGCGTCGGACCAGCGCTGACGCTCGGCCCCGAACGCGACGGACTGCATCGCGCGGAACTCCTCGATCGAGCGCGAGTTCGACGCGAGGAACTCCTGATGCTCGGCCAGCGAGAAGCTGCCGTCCTCGATCTCGACGCCCCCGCCGCGGCCGGCGGCGGTGTCCGCGCGCAGATCCATCAACTCTTCCGGCTCGACGGGGTACCAGGAGATCCGGTCGAAGAATCGCAGCAACCACGGAGTGCCCTCCTCGAACGGCCCGGACTTCGCGGGGTGGCGGTGATTCCACACCTGCGTCGTACGTCCGACGAACTGGTACCCGCCTGGGCCTTCCATGCCGTAGATGCAGAGGTACGCCCCACCGATCCCGACGGCGTTTTCGGGGGTCCAGGTGCGGGCGGGGTTGTACTTGGTCGTGACCAGACGATGACGCGGATCGAGCGGCGTCGCGACCGGCGCTCCGAGGTAGACGTCACCGAGTCCGAGCACCATGTATTCGGCGCCGAAGACGGTGTCGAACACGTCGTTCACGGATTCGAGACCGTTCATCCGGCGGATGAACTCGATGTTCCACGGGCACCACGGCGCGTCGGCGCGAACCCCGTGCATGTACCGCTGGATCGCTTCGCGCGTTGCCGGGTCGTCCCACGACAGTGGCATCCGCACAGTGCGACTGGGCACAACGAGTTCGTTGGCCGCCGGCAAGGTGTCCTCCGCCTCGGCGAGCATTCCCATCAGCTTGCGGACGGGCAGCACGTCCGGGTCAACGCGGACCTGCAGGCTGCGGATTCCCGGGGTGAGATCGAGTAGTCCGGCCGGCTTCTCGGCTTCGAGTCGCTGATGCAGTGCATGAGCACGCGCACGTAACGCCAGGTCGAGATTCATGTCGCCGTATTCGACCAAAACGTTGTCGTCGCCTGAGCGCCGGTACGTGACCGTGGTGTCGCCGTCACGACGGGCTATGACGCCGTCGTCGCCGTCACCACCGGAGGAATGAACAACCGAATTGGACGCTCGACGCGATACTCCGAGGTCACGCCGGGAGGCTGCCCGTTCGGCGCGGACCGGCACGAAGCGAATCTTGTTCCCGGGAGCCAACTGTCCGAGCTTCCAGCGATCAGCGGACACCACTGTGATCGGGCAGACGAAGCCGCCGAGGCTCGGTCCGTCTGGTCCGAGGAGGATGGGCGTGTCGCCGGTGAAGTCGAGTGCACCGATCGAATACGCGTTGTCGTGGATGTTCGAAGGGTGAAGTCCGGCTTCGCCGCCGGTGGTTCTGGCCCAGTCTGGTTTCGGACCTATCAACCGGACACCGGTGCGGTCGGAGTTGAAGTGGACCTCGTACTCGGTCGCGTACAGCGTGTCGATGTCGGAGCGGGTGAAGAACTCCGGCGCCCCGTGCGGGCCCTCGGTCACCGCAAGTTCCCAGCACGTGTGTATCGCCGGAACATGCTCGGCGGGAACAGCTCCCGCGACCCCGGTCGCCTGTCCGAGTTTGAGAACGTCTCCTGCCCGCAGAGTCCTACCTTCGTGTCCCCCGAACCTGCCCAGGGTGAAGGTCGACGCACTGCCGAGATAGTCGTCGGTCTCGATTCCGCCCTGTACGAGTACGTAGATGCGCAGTCCCGGGCCGCTGACCGTTCCGACGTCGAGCACCGATCCAGCGGGGACGAGAACGGGACGCCACTGACCGTGTACGACGCCGTCGACGGTCGCCGACACCGGAGCACCCGTGATGCAGACCGTGGTGTCTTCGTCGAACGTCATGGCAGGTCCGGCCATCGCGCATTCGATGCCGGGGGCGCCTTCGGGGTTTCCGAGTGCGGTGTTTCCCAACCGAAACGACAGGTCGTCCATCGGGCCCGATGGTGGGACTCCGATCTGCCAGTATCCGACGCGTCCTGGATAGTCCTGAACCGTCGTCAGCATTCCGGGACGCACGATGGTCAGTTTTGCGTTCATTCGTCTGCTCCCGGCCGTGTGACGATCATGCGGACGGCCGTGGGATCGAAGCCGTTGCACGGGTTGTTGATCTGCGGGCAGTTGGACACGAGGACGAGCACGTCACGTTCGGCACGCAACGCGAGCCGCTTGCCTGGTGCCGACAGTCCGTCGACGATTCCGAGTGTGCCGTCGGGGTCGACCGGGACGTTCATGAAGAAGTTGATGTTGGACACCAGGTCCCGCTTACCGAGCCCCCATTTTGCGCCCTCGACGAGGAAGTTCTCGACGCACGCGTGCTGATGCTTGGTGTGGTGGCCGTATCGCAGGGTGTTCGATTCCTGTGAGCACGCGCCGCCGACGGTGTCGTGGTTTCCGACCTCGTCTGCGACCAGGGTCATGAGTGGAGTTCCGTCGTCACTGCGGAGCACGGAGCCTGTGGACAGAAACAGGTTCTTCTGGGCTGTGACCGTCGCTGCTGCCGAGTACCGAACGCTGTGATCGTCACCGGCGTAGACGAGGGTGTCGACGGCTTGATTTCCGTGTAGATCGACGACGGTCAGAACGTCACCGGCACGGACAACTGCGGACCACGGCCCGAATGCGTCAGCAATCTCGTCGAGGATCACCGTTCCGGGAACGAGGGCGGGGACATCCAAGGTGGTGGTCATGCGATCTCCTCCAGGTTCGAAGCCGTCCAGGCATCTTCGGTATTGAGCACTGCGCGTTGGTATTCCGGCCCGAGATCGTCAAGGCCGCCGAGTTCGTCGGCCGCGTTCCACGCGAGCACTTCGAGGGACGTGGTGGGAAACTGCGGCGCTGGATCGAGTGGGTGCGCGGTGTTGGCGATCACCACGATGACGGGCAGGTGGATCAGAAGGTCGACCGTTGCGCCTGAGCCGGCGGACCCCGTACTGGTGAGAGCGCCGTCCGCCTCGACGCGGACACCATGGAAGAAGGACAACGGAGGCGCGATGTCCTGCGGCCCGAGCCCGTTCTTCGCGGCAGCGACGGTGAACAGTTCACGCCCGGCGGGTGAGGCACTGTGCAGCGAGCCCTGCCCGTACTTCGCCTCGTTGGTGGCGCGTGACGTCGTTCCGCAGAACGCGTCGTGGTGACCCGACGTGTCTGCGACCACGGTCGCAAGTACTCGCCCCTGATCGGAGAGCAACGGGTGCCCGACGCCGAGATAGGCCTGCCATGGCACCTTGACGGTATCGGCGACGTTGAGACGCTCCCAGGGGGCGTCGGCGCGATAGAGCAAGATGTTTGCGCAGGCGCTGCCAGCGATGTCGCGAAGTCGCAATCGGGTTCCACGTGCGAGAACCTTGGTCGTGTACCGCCCACCCGGCACGGTCTCAGCCCAGGTCAGACGTTCGGGAGCGACGTCTTCGGGTGGGTTCGGCCAACGCGTTGCCGGCAATACGGGCATGGAATCGGTGATCGTTCCAGCTTGAGACCGGGCATGCTCGCGCGCTCCGGCGGTGGTCTGAGTACTCATGGTCAGGCTCCGATCGTGACGGGATTCGGGGTGGCGCGGCCACGCGGGAAGCAAGCGACTCCCAGCCCCACCACCAGCGCTATCGTGATGGGCGCGGCCCACTGCAGAATGGGGTACTCCCCCGTGGGGTTGAAGATCTCGGCTCGTGGCCAGGACAGGTTGATCACCATCAGCGCGCCGTACACAACTGCGGCGATGTTGACCGGAACTCCCCAGATGCCCAGGGAGAAAAGCTTTTTGCCTTCGGCGTCGAACTTGGGGCCGACAGCGGTGCGCGGCCATCCCTTGAGACGCTGAACCAGCAGCGGCACGGTCACCATGAGGTAGGCCAAGTAGATCAAGATGATGCATACGCTGGACAGGGTTGCAAAAATTGCCGAGTTGCCTACGTTGACGGCCAGGACGGCAATGCAGACCAGACCGATGAGGACGGACGGCGCGATAGGTGTTCCGGTTCGGGGGTTGACCTTTGCCAGTATCTGCGAGGCAGGCAGGCGCCCGTCGCGGGCCATGGAGAACATCAGCCGTGAAGCAGCAGTCTGAATGGCCAAGGTGCACACGAACACTGCGATCGAGACGTCGATCAACAAGACCGTGCCCCACGGCGAACTCAGAATGGAGGTCAGTACGTACGGCAAACCTTCCGTGGCCAGGCGTCCGTCGGTCAGTGAGGGCGCTGCCATCAACGCGCCGAGGATCATCAAGCCGCCGCCGAGCGCGGAAGCGGAGAGTGCAAGGCGGATCGTACGAGGTGCGACGCGTCGGGGGTTGCGGGTCTCTTCGGCCAGTTCGCCTGCCGAACCGAAGCCGACCATGACGTAAGCAGCCATCAGTCCGGACATGATCCACGCCCAGGCGTATCCGGGCTGACCGCCGGCACTGCCGGTGTCGAAGACGACGTCCGGTCCGCGCTGAGCGTGGGTGAAGAACATCCCGATCACTGCGATGACACCGACGATTTCGCAGGTCACGCCAATGTTGTTGATACGCGACATCCAGTTGACGCCGATGCAGTTGATAAAGGTGGTCAGAACCAGAAGTACCGATCCGAGCAGCACGGCGTTGGCGGCACCACTCGATGAGGTGAGTGCGCTGTCCTCGCCGATGATCTGGAACCCGCTCCACACATTGGGGAGCACGACCTGCAAGGCGATCGCGGCGGCCGATGCAGTGACGATCTGAGCGAGAATCATGAACCAACCGGCGAACCAGCCGACGATCTCACCACCCATCCGCCGCGACCACTGGTAGATGGCACCCGAAATCGGATATCTGGCAGCAAGTTCCGCGAAGTTGAGAGCGACCATGAACTGACCGATGAAGACGACCGGCCACGTCCAGAAGAATGCCGGACCCGCGAAACCGAAACCGAGGCCGAACAATTGGAAGATCGTGGTGAGGATGGAGACGAAGGAGAAGCCCGCGGCGAAAGACGCGAACTTTCCCAGCGATCGATGCAGCTGCTGCTCGTAGCCGAACTCCGCGAGGTCACCGTCGTCGTGAGGCGAAGAGGCGAGTGCGGATGCGGTGGTGGGCTGCGCAGCCGGGGTGGTTGCACTCAACGGCGTACTCCTTCGGCGAAGCGATTCAGAGGCGAATAACTGTCGATTGATAGTTTTCGCGAAATCCACTCGCCGCAGGTGACGCCCGCGTATACGATTCGCCTGATTCTGTAACAGGCTCGTTGAGTACGTTTCGAGCACGTGACCGAATGCTCACAGCGGCGGCCATCCCGCACGTAAGGCCGCAGCCTGCCACTATGGAAGGCGTGACCAACGCCGGCCCCGGACGACCCCGCCTGACCGCTCGCCGACGCCCGGGTGGCACTGCCCGGGCGGAGATCTTGGATGCAGCCGCTGAACTGTTCACCACCCGAGGCTTCGCCGCGACGTCCACACGCCACATCGCCGAAGCAGTCGGAATGCGTCAGGCGTCGCTGTACAACCATTTCGCCACCAAGGACGACATCCTGGTTGCACTGCTCGCCGACACCGTGACGCCGGCGCTCGACTTCGCGGAGAATCTCAGGCCACTCGACACCGCACCCGAGGTCAAGCTGTACGCACTTTCGTACATCGACGCGGCCCAACTGATCACCGGACGGTGGAACCTCGGCGTCCTTTATCTCTTACCGGAACTGAGAAGTGACAGGTTCATGTCGTTCCGAGCCGATCGCGATCGGCTTCGCGAGCAATACCGGGCACTCGCCCAGGATGTGCTCGACGCGATTGACGATCCATCATCAACGCACCTGGCCGAGCTTCCGTTTCGCCTGGTAGAAAGCGTGATCAGCGCGCGAGCCGACGCGCTCGAAGGCACCCCGATTCCCGACGCCGCTGTCATCGCCGGGTCGGCGCTGCACATTCTTGGGTGGCGCCAGGATCTTGACCCCATCCATACGGAAGCGGCAACGCTCATTGCGAACGCAGAAACGCCGAAATTGTCCGGGGCTGCATCAGCTCCGGACAATTTCGACGCATTGAGGACCTAAACGGCCACGAGACTAGACCGAGAGGGACTGTCCCGGGAAGATCAGGTTGATGTTCGGAACCTGGCTGGCAAGGTTCTCGAGCGAGATGCCGTGTGCAGCAGCGATCTTCGACAGGGTGTCGCCTGCCTTGACCACGTAGTTGCCGCTTCCGGTGCTTGCTGCCGGAGCCGACTCGACGGAAGCCTCAGCGGTAACGGGGGCGGCTGCGGCCTCGTAGTTGCCTGCGGTGGTGCCGGTGGTCAGGTACTGACCGCAGACGGGCCATGCGCCGACGCCCTGGCCTGCGAGAACGTTCTCGGCGACACGGATCTGCTCGGCCTGGCTGGCGTTGGCAGCGTTGCCCGATCCACCGAATGCGTTCCAGGTGCTCTGCGTGAACTGCAGACCACCGTAGAAGCCGTTTCCAGTGTTGGCGGCCCAGTTACCGGAGGACTCGCAGTTTGCGACTCCGGACCAGTCGTGGCCGGCTGCCGAAGCGGTGCCGGTGCTCATGGCGAGCGGGATCGCGACGACTGCGCCTGCGGTTGCAACTGCGCCGAGGGCGCGCTTGAAGGTGATGCTGGTCATTGGGTAAATCCTCTCCGCTACCGCGGACGAGGTCGGCCCGGACGCTTTCACGTCTCGTCGATCGACTCGTCTGTTTCACTCCTGCCCCGCGAAGGTTTCGGGAGTACCGGACCCGCGGGGCAGAAGCACGCAGTTGCGGGTCGGTGTTTGCCCGGTAGTTTCGGGCTGTCAACGACCGTAGGCGATGGTCACGGATTGGTCACGGGGCAGTTTTCCGGCACTGCTGTACCAGACTCAGTCAAAACTCGAGCAATAACCACAGGTCAACTAATTGATTCGAGCTTCAACCATACCGATCGTTATCCGTCCGTTATGTGGCAACCGTCACGGTGATTTTGTGACCCACCGCACCGAAACAGGCCGTGTCGGACCGCCAACGAGGATCCTGGGGATGTTAAGAGAGTCCTGGCAACGGGAAAAACCAACCGCCCCAATCATTATGGAGATCAACTGATGATCATCGCAGTAGAAGGACCCAGCGCCGCCGGCAAGACCACCTGGTGCCGAACCCAACTCGGTGGCGAATCCGCCGCGGAGAGATTCGTCGCCGAGTATCAGCCCACCGGGTTCGAGCCGGACGGCACGGATCTCGATCTTCAGGCAAGTTACTGGACAACGGTCAATCCGAAGCGATGGTCGCAAGCGGAAGATCTCGAAGCGAGAACCGGTATCGCGCTCTGCGACAGCGACCCGCTGAAACTGCACTACAGCTGGTGTCTCGCTGCGGTGGGCGCAGCACCTCGGGAGCGATTCGAGTACGAACTCGCGGCAGTCGAGACAGCTTTCGAGCACCTCGAACTGGGTTTCGCGGATCTGACCGTCATCTCGATACCGTCACCGGGGCAGCTTCTACTTCAGCGCGAAGGAGACCCCAGCCGCCGCCGACGGCATTTCGAGCTTCACGCGGCGCTCGCCGAGCCCCTCACCCACTGGTACTCGGCAGTGAACAGGGTAGATCCAGGTCGCGTTGTGTGGCGCTTTCCGACACAGCTCGATCTTTCGCGCTGTCCCCCGCCTCGATCGGATCGCAGCGATCCGGGCCTCCTTCGCGCGGTGATCAACGAGCTGCCGCCCCTCACCAGGTAGGGAGTGGCTGCTCGATCTCAGCGCGCTCGTTCGACCCTGGCCTCGTCCCACACCGGCGACTCGCTCTCGTACACGTTCCCATCCGATCCGAAGACGAGGAACCTGTCGAACCCGCGCGCGAACCAGCGATCGTGGGTTACCGAGATGACCGTGCCGGCAAACTGAGCAATGCCCTGCTCGAGCGCGTCAGCCGAATGAAGGTCGAGGTTGTCGGTCGGTTCGTCGAGCAACAACATCGTGGCGCCGGAGAGCTCGAGGAGCAGGATCTGCAATCGTGCCTGCTGACCGCCGGACAGGTCGTCGTACTTCTGTTCCGCAGCTTGGGACAATCCGTAACGGTCCAGCGCGCGGCTCGCCGCTTCGCGTCCCATTCCGCTGCGGTGTTCGTCGCCCATGTGCAGGATCTCGAGCAGCGTGTTTCCGGTCAGATCGGGCCTGGAGTGTGTCTGCGCAAACAATCCGGGACGTACCCGGGCACCCAGCGTCGCAGTACCCCCGTGCTCGACCGGCGCGATGTCGAGCGCCTCGACAGGCAGATGCTCGCTCCCCGGATCGGTCCCCCCACCCGCCAAGAGCCGAAGGAAATGCGACTTTCCGGATCCATTGGAGCCCAGCACGGCAACCCGATCTCCGTACCAGATCTCGGTGTCGAAAGGCTTCATCAATCCGGTCAGCTCGAGATCTTGACATACCAACGCGCGCTTGGCGGTTCGCCCGCCCGCCAACCGAACCGTCACCTTCTGCTGAAGTGGAATCGCTTCGGGTGGCCCTGCCTCCTCGAACTTCGCCAACCTCGTTTGCGAGGCGTGATACCGCGCAGCGACGCCGTCGTTGAACTTGGCCTTTTCACGCAATCGCAGAACCAGGGCACGTAATTTCGCGTGCTCCTCGTCCCAGCGTCGACGCAGTTCTTCGAATCGAGCGTTGCGATCCTCGCGGGCCTGGTGGTAGCTGGCCAGCCCAGCGCCGTGCGTCCACGACGTTGCGCCGCTGATTCCGGGCTCGAGCGTCACGATGTGGGTGGCCGCGTTGGCGATCAGTTCGCGGTCGTGGCTGACGAACAAAACCACTTTCGACGATTCCGAGATCGTCTTTTCCAGCCATCGCTTGCCCGGAACATCGAGGTAGTTGTCCGGCTCGTCCAGCAGGAGTGCGTCGTCGGGCCCAGCGAACAGTGCTTCGAGAACCAACCGTTTCTGCTCGCCACCGCTGAGGGAGTTGGCCGCGCGCCACTTCGCACGGTCATAGGGAACACCGAGAGCCGCGGTAGTGACCTTGTCCCAGAAGTCTTCGGTCTCGTAGCCGCCCACGTCGGCCCAATCGGCCAGCGCATGCGAATACTTCATTTGAGTTGATTCCTCGTCGCGCTCGATCATCGCGTTTTCTGCCGTATCGAGCGCCAGTGCTGCGTCCCGGATCCGTGCCGGCGAGACGGACAACAGAAGATCGCGCACGGTGGACTCGTCGCGAACCTGGCCGACGAATTGCCGCATCACGCCGAGTGTTCCGGATCGAGTGACAGCGCCCTCGTCGGCGACGGCGTCTCCGGCGATAATGCGAAGCAACGTCGTCTTACCAGTCCCGTTGGGCCCGATCAGTGCAGTTTTTGCACCGTTGCCGACCCGGAAGCTGACACCGCTGAGCAGTTGCCGACCATCAGGGAGAAAGTAGTCGACGTCGGCGATGTTGAGGTGGGTCACGCTGTCAAGAGAACCCTACCCACGACGATCTGCCAAACCATTATTCCTGCCTTCGGTCTCGAGCTCACTACCGTCACGGGATCGACCGACCGCATCGAGTGCCGCCAGATATCCGAAAACCATTGCGGGACCGATAGTTGCACCTGGACCGGCATAGGTATGACCCATCACCGGCGAGCTGGTGTTACCTGCCGCGTAGAGCCCGTCGATGACCGAACCGTCGGCGCGCAACGCTCGCGCGCGAGCGTCCGTGTTGATGCCGCCTTTGGTCCCCAGGTCTCCAGGCACCATCTTCGCGGCATAGAACGGACCCTTCGTAAGTTCTCCGAGGCTGGGGTTGGGCTTGTTGGTGCAGTCGCCGTAGTAGTGGTCGTATCTGCTTGTCCCACGGCCGAAGTCGCGATCGACTCCGTCGCGCGCGTGACTGTTGAATCGTGTGATGGTGGCGGACAGCGCATCGCCCGGCACTCCGATCTCGGCAGCGAGTTCGGCAATCGATCCAGCTCGCACAATCGCACCCGATTCGATCCACGACCGAGGTATCGGCCTGCGCGCCGGAACCCCCGCGAACAGGTAACGGTCACGGTACGTCTGATCGAAGATCAGCCAAGCCGGGATGTTCTCAGCGGGTCCTTCACCTCGGCCGTACTTTCCGCCGAACATGGCGTGTGCCGCTTCGACATAGGGAAGCGACTCGTTCATGAAGCGCTGACCGCTGGCGTTGACCATGAGGCTGCGAGGCAACGAGCGTTCCGCCAAGGCGAACCACGGGCCTTTGGGCAGTGGAATCGACGGGGCCCACCACGCGTCGTCCATGTACGAAATTGCGGCGTCGACGCGTAGAGCTGCACGGATACCGTCCCCGGTATTGGTCGGTGCCCCGAGAGTCCACTGCGCGCTACTCGGCCGGCGCTGGTACTCGCCTCGCATGTCGTCGTTGTTGTCGAACCCGCCGCACGCGAGGATGACACCGCATCGAGCATGCATGGTGGTCTGCACTCCCCCGCACTCGAGTCGCACACCCACGACACGATCACTGTCGGTCACCAAATCCACAAGCCTCGTCCCGAGCTCCACCGTCACTCCGGCGTCCCGAACTCCGAGCATCAGTTCGGCCATGAGCGCCGGCCCGAGCCCGATCAGCTTCTTCTTCCGAGCTCTTGCGGCCAGGGATCTCATTCCTACCCGAAGCATCCGCACCGGACCCCGCCAATGCCGGATCCCCGTGCTCAGCCAACGGTAATCAGATTGTTGGACAACCATGTTGAGCGGAACCTTCATGTACGGCGGATGAAGTGTCGCAAGATCGTCGCCCAGAGCTCGCGCGTCGAACGGGCGCGGCTCGCACGAGCGGCCGCTTGCACGTCCGCCAGGTGCCTCGGGAAAGTAGTCGGAGTACCCCTTCACCCATTCGAGCTCCAACGCAGAGTGACGAATCAGGAAATCGAGGGCTTCCGGACCCCGATCGATATACGTGTCGATTCGGTCGGCGTCTGCATCCTCTCCGACAATGCTCTTCAGATATGTTCGCGCAGAGTCGATATCATCTGTCGGCGCCTCGCGGCGAAGTATCGAGTTTCCCGGAATCCACACGCCGCCCCCGGACCGGGACGACGAACCGCCCCAGTATTCGGACTTCTCCACGAGTATCGTCGAGAGTCCGTTGCGGGCTGCGGTGATGGCTGCGGACATGCCGGCAGCCCCCGATCCGACAACAACTACATCCACTACGGGCGGCACGGCGCCCTGAGAGTTCTCGTCCATCACTGGTCACGACCTTTCGTGTCATCTTCGTCCTGCGCGTGCCACCGGGATCCTCGAACAGCGTCTAGCGCCCCCTCGACGCACACGGGAAGTGATGCCCCGCGCTTGTGAGGGTTACGTATCCATTGCCGATAACCGAACTCCGCCGCCGCCAACATCAAATGAACGAGAAGTCCTGGGCGGCTGTCGTTTTCCGGATCGAGTTGCATACGTTGTGCCACCAACTCGACCAGCCGATCACGATGTTCGGGCGCGATCAGCGCGACTCGATCCATCAGGTGCGGCGCGGTACGGAACGCCGATCGCCACTGATCGATCTCCGAGGACTCGAAAGCATTGGAACGCTCGAGGATTGCCCGTGAGATCGCAAGATCAGCCGACTCGGATGCCGGGCGCTCCTCGAGGAGCGTCACGATTCCGGCACCGCCCTGCCTGACCGGATCCAACAGCAGATCCTCCTTGTTACGGACGTGCCGGAAGTACGTACTCGCCGATACCCCCGCTGCCGCCGCAATCTGCTCGGTGGTCACATCCTCGAAACCGTCACGCGCGAACAGATCGAATGCCGCACGTTGAATGTCTGCTCGCACCTGCAACCGCTGTCTCTCCCGTAGTGACATCAGCAACGTCCTCCCGCCTCGGCCGAGATCCGGCCGTTCTCGATAATGCGAGTCTCACCTATTGTGACAGTCACTGTCAATATCCAATTCTCTGTCAGATATCAGCAGACCCGGGCATTTCGTTGACAGGGCATTCGATGCCACGACAAGCTTCGAAGATGAAACGATGGGGACCGAATCGAGACGTTTCTCCAAGAATTTGTCGATGCGGGGCTTCAAGGCGCGGTCACCGAAGCGTATTTCGGTGGTCCGCTCTGGCGCATGACCCTGCTCGCCCGTTTCGACGACCGAGCCCTTGGCCCCGACGGCGCCGTCATCTATCGAAATCGAACAGTGCTTCTCGTTCGGACCAAGTGGGGAAAGATCATCGAGCAAGAGGACTACTACGAGGACACCGCCAGAATCGGTGACTTCGACAGGCGGCTCCGCGAAATCGAAGCCGGACGAGCCTGTGGCACAGTCGTGGAATGACAGACGTCAGGATTGACCGCCACCGAAAGCTGTCGGCGTTCCTGTCTTCCCAGAACGATGTCGAACTGGCCCGACTGGTCGACACCGTTCGAATCTCGAGTGTCGGCGTAGGTGGCGCCGCAGGAGTGATCAGGGTCTATGACAACAGGCTCAACGGCGTTCCGGTATTCACCAAACGCATCCCACTGAGCGTGCGGGAAATCGCCGAGGTGGGCTCTACTTCCAACCATTTCGATCTGCCGACGTTCTGCCAGTACGGCATTGGTGGCCCAAGCTTCAACGCCTGGCGAGAACTGGCCGCGAACATCGTGGTCACCGATGCCGTTCTGGCCGGCGAAACACAGTCGTTCCCAATGCTTTACCACTGGCGGATACTTCCCGGACGTTCGCCCGTTGCGGCCGAACACGCCGACATCGATTCCGTTCACACCGCCGGCGCCAGCCGTGAAGTGCGGACCCGTCTCGAAGCGCTTGCCGCTGCGCCGTGCAGCCTCGTACTGTTCTGCGAGTACATCGAACACCCGATCTCGAATTGGCTGGAAGACAACCCGTCCGCCAAAGCTGCCGAAGTCGAGCGACAGTTTTCGGAGATCGTGGCATTCTTGCGCGATCGACAGTTGCTGCACATGGACGGACATTTCGGCAACATGCGCACCGACATGGAGCGGATCTATCTCACCGACTTCGGACTGGCCACATCCCCACACTTCGACCTGTCGACTGCCGAGCACGACTTCGTCCGGCGCCACGCCACTCATGACGCCGACTACGCCGCCATGCTTCTGGTCAACTGGCTGGTGACCGAGGTCTGCGGGGTACCGAGGCCGACGAGCGGCGGACCAGTCGCCCGCAACCAGTACGTACGACGATGCGCCACAGGTCATATTCCAGGTGATGTGACACCAGAGGTGGCCGCGATCGTGACACGGCACGCGCCCGTCGCTGCGAGGATGAACGACTTCTACTGGCGATTGTTCGACGGCGACTTCGATGCGCCCTACCCGCATGCCGCGCCAGTTCCGACTTCCGGTCGAGCACAGGGTTTTCCCTGAACTGCCGTATTCACATCTCAGGGTTCATGTCATCCTCGGGACCGATGTGCTGGTCAGTGCCGGTAGGGCACAGTTCTCCTCATGATTGAACTGAGGGGATTGACCAAGGTTTACGGACCGACGAAAGCGGTGGACGATTTGTCGTTCACGGTCAAGCCGGGCATCGTGACGGGCTTCCTGGGCCCGAACGGTGCAGGCAAGTCGACGACGATGCGGATGATCCTGGGTTTGGATCAGCCGACGTCGGGTGCGGCGTTGATCGAGGGCAAGCCGTACCGGGAGCTCAAGACGCCATTGCGGACGGTGGGTGCGTTGTTGGATGCGAAGTGGGTGCACCCCAATCGCAGTGCGCGTGCACATCTGCAGTGGATGGCTGCTTCGAACGGGATCCCGAAGTCCCGCGTCGACGAGGTGCTCGGGTTGGTCGGATTGTCCGAGGTGGCGGGCAAGAAGGCCGGCGGGTTCTCGCTCGGTATGTCGCAGCGTCTGGGCTTGGCGGGTGCGCTGTTGGGGGATCCGAAGGTGTTGTTGTTCGACGAGCCGGTCAACGGTCTCGATCCGGAGGGCATCGTCTGGATTCGTAAGTTCATGCAGCGGTTGGCGGCCGAGGGCCGCACGGTGTTGGTGTCGAGTCACCTCCTGTCGGAGATGGCGCTCACGGCGGAGCAGTTGGTGGTGATCGGTCGGGGTCGGTTGATTTCGGATTCGACGGTCGCGGAGTTCGTGGATCGTTCGTCGGAGTCGACGGTGCGCGTGCGCAGCCCACAATTGGACGCTCTCCATGCCGCATTGACTGCCCAGGGACTGACTGTCCGCGAGGAACATTCAGGATCGGAGCCGGTGTTGGTGGTCGTGGATTCGACCACCGATGTGATCGGTGGTTTGGCTGGTTCGCAGGGAATCGTGTTGCACGAGTTGGCTTCTGTGCAGGGATCGCTCGAGGATGCGTTCATGAAGTTGACCGGGGACGATGTCCAGTACCACGCATCCGGTATCGATCCGGGCGCCGGAACCCACCACGCAAACACACAGCACGCTATGGGAGGTGCACTGTAATGGCTGTTCTCAGTGCTGAACGTATCAAGATCACCACGACCAAGTCGCCGCTGTGGTGCACGATCACAATCATCGTCCTAGGGTTGGGCGTCGCCTGGATGATCGGGCGTTCGTCGAGTTCGAGCATTCAGGCGTACAACGACGAAGCCGCATCAGGAACTCCTGATTTCGAGAAATTCCTCCCCACGTTCAACGACGCGGGGCTAGGAGTATCCGGATTCGGCGTCATGGTCCTGATGATCATGGCGGCGCTCGCGATCACCAGCGAGTACCGCTTCGGCATCATCCGTACCACCTTCCAGGCCATCCCGAGTCGGGCTTCGGTTCTGATCGCCAAAGCCGGCCTGATCGGGGCTTTCGGCGCGGTACTGTCCTTCGTTCTCATGCTCGGCGCGGTATTCATCACCAAAGCTGCGGCAGGCTCTGAAGGTTCCACCAATCTGGCACTGGACAACGCCGATGCCTGGCGTGCCGTTTACGGCGTACCGATCTTCGCGTTCCTCTGCGTCGCCCTTGCCATCGCCGTCGGAGCACTCCTTCGTCAGTCCGCCGGCGCCATTGCACTACTGCTGCTGTGGCCACTGCTCATCGAGAGCCTGTTCGGCATGTTCGGATCCTTCGGCAGAAACGTCACACCGTTCCTCCCGTTCGCCAACGCCGACCACTTCCTCTCTTCGGGTTCGAGCACCAATTTCCATTGGGGCCCTTGGGGAAGCTTGTTCTACTTCGCAGCGTTTGTGCTGGTGATATTCGGAATCAGCATCGCCGTCGTCAACAAGCGCGACGCCTGACCGAGTCGCAAACCGACCAAGACCAAAACTGGCCGCACCGGAGCCCTTCCGGTGCGGCCAGTTTCGCGTTGACAGAACCCGCAGCGCTTGTCGATCACGCCAAGGAACAGGGCACGCGCGGGTTCGCGTCACTCTGCCCCGCGGACGCGGCACCTCGAAATAAGACCTGGTCGAGTTCCTGGCGGACTGACCTTACGCGTCAGCGTTCCAGTTGCGCGGCAAGCTCTTTCATCCAATCGAGGAATGCCTGCGGGCCGTCGAACTGGACGCCGTCGACAGCAGCCACTTCCGGTGCGATGTCGTCGCCCTTGACCACCAACGCTTCTCCACCCGAGGCAAGGACAGCGGCAAAGGCCGGTAGGTCACCCCGGTCGTCGCCCGCGTACGCGACGACGTCGACCCCTGCGGCCGCGATCGCGCGAAGGAGGCCTGTCCCCTTGTCCTCCTCAACTGGTGGGCGCAATTCCTCGACCAACTTGCCGGGCTCACGCCGCAACCCGGTCCGGCTCGCGATTTCTGTCGTCGCTGCTTCCACCAGGCGCTGCGCGACCGCACGATCCGCGGCCCGACGCCAATGCACGGCCACCGCAAGGCCTTTGCTCTCGACATGGATGCCAGGAACTGCCGGAGAGTCGAACAAGCGTCGCAATTCGGCTTCTGCTTCGGCGACAGCATCACTGAACGCCGCGACGGCCGGAAGCACGTGGATTCCGTCGTCCGTCCAGGTCTCGACGCCGTAGGAACCCATGAGCACAACGGAATTCAAGCTGAGCCGCTCTCGCAAGAACGACACAGGCCGTCCCGAGAGCAAGCCGACAACACCGAGATGCTCGGCCAGGGTCGCAAGCACGTCTTCGGCGCCGGGCAGTAGCGCACTCGCCGACGGATCGTCGACGATGGGTGCAAGCACGCCGTCGAAATCCATCACCAGTCCACAGCGAGCTGGATCGGACGTGAGTCGGAGGATGACGTCCGAAGCGGTTCGCATGGTTCGAGTGTGCCAAATCGATCGCACTCGCAATACCAACACCGGAGCCGAATGTAATCTCTGCCACTTCGTCCAGGTTGTCCGGAACCACTGAGTAGGTCGCGTCGTCTCCCTGTAAGGGCCCACAGTGGTCCGCTAAAGTTCTCACGACGCTTACCAACTGGGGGGTAATGATGAGCGAATTGACTGTCGCCACTGACGGCATCCGAAAGTACGGCTCGACGTCGACCGAAGCGGCAGGACGCATCGCGCAGGCCGCCGCCGTCGATCTGGGTGCAAACATCGCAGCAGTCGCACCGGCCGTGGGCCCCGTCGGGATCGAATTTCTCGAAGCATTCGCGCGCGCTCAGGCCACACACACCAAAGATGTTGCAGCACTCGCCACGTTCTACGCCGGCAACGCCGCGACGGCCGGTGCAGCCGCGCAGGCCTACGACACCACAGATCATGCAATCGCAACAGATCTGACCGCTGCGGCCGGATCGACGGGCGCGACCGCGTGAGCACCGAAGACGACTCGACGACCGTCATCGAATTCCTTCACGGTGGCGCTCCTGCCCCGGTACTGCCGAACAATGTGGTCGAATCGATGCTCGCCGGCATACCGGTACCGGCACTCCCCGGAATCGAAGATCTGTTCGCGCCCTTGATCGAACTCGGGAAGAGTCTCGGCACAGGCACTTTTGCGGGCATCGATCCCGTCGGCATCTTCGATCAGGCGTCCACTCTCATCGACCACGCCATGGGACTGTCCCGAAGCGCGGTCGCCGACGTGGGCCAGACCTGGAACAGCACCGGCAGTGACGCCGCGACCGAACTGTCGCGATCCGCCCAGAACAGCGGCGCAGAATTGAGCGAACGCGGAACCGCGATATCGAAAACTGCTGCCGCCGCCGCGGAATCGGTGCAGCGAGGCAACGCGAATCTCGCGGCAATCGCGCAGTCCTTCGCCACCACGGTTGCAGCTGCCGCGCCCATCGCGTGGACACCACCAGGACAGGCGATGTTGCTTGCCTCGGCAGCTGAACACATGCAGGCAGCCGTCGCGGCGGTGACTCGGACGCGTGGGGAGATGCTCGGGCACACCGCAGCCATGAACGCCCTTGCCGGACCGATCCCCGTGCCGACCCCACCGACCAGTGAGGCACTCTCCAACCTGGTCACTGCGGAGGCAATCAACAACGCCGCCCGTCAGATCGCCCAACCTCTTTCTGCCTCAACCGATGCCGGTGATGCGCCGTACTCCACCCACCCGGACTCCACTCAGCCAGGCACAGAGGCTGTTCGAACTTCGGCTGCACGGGCCGGCGCCGGGCTTCCGACCGGCGTCGACAAGCTGTGGGGCGCAGGCAATCCGTCGACGTCACTCGCAGCCGGCGCGTCGCCGTCACCCAGTGCGACGGCAAGTTCAGGCGGAGCATGGGTGAGCGGAAGCGGTGGCACTACCGGCGGAATGGTGAGGGGTGCAGCGGGAGTTGCTGCAGTTCAACCGGTTCCGGTAACACCGCCCGGCCTGGGTGCACCATCGTCGGCAGTCGGCAGTAGCGGCATGTCGCCGGGCGGCATGCTGGGCGGTGGACCCCGCGGATCTCGGGACGACGAGTCGCCACGCACTACCCCGAGGTATCTCGTCACTGTCGGCGACGAGAATTCGATGGTCGACGATCTGCCGATGGTGTCGCCGCCCGTGCTCGGGGCTGACGATCCCGATCAGTACCTGTTCCGAGATCTCTGATCAAGACAAACCTCAGACGAAGCCCAACTCCCGCACCGCCGCACGCTCCTGCTCCAGTTCGCTGACGGACAGGTCGATCCGTTCGCGTGAGAAGTCGTCGATCGCGAGGTCGGGAACGATAGCGAACTCGCCATCGGCACAGGTCACCGGGAAGGAAGAGATCAATCCTTCGGGCACTCCGTAGGAACCGTCCGAACAGACGGCCATGGATACCCAGTCGTCCTCGGCGGTACCGATCACCCAGTCGCGGACGTGGTCGATCGACGCGCTGGCCGCACTCGCCGCAGAGGACGATCCCCGCGCAGCGATGATGGCGGTGCCTCGCACCTGCACAGTCGGGATGAAATCGTTCTCCACCCAGTCGCGGTCGTCGATCACCGCGAGTGCAGGCTCACCTGCGACAGTCGCGTGGGACAGGTCCGGGTACTGCGTCGCCGAATGGTTTCCCCAGACGGACACCTTGCGCACCGACGACGCACGAACCCCGGTCTTCTTCACGACCTGCGCGATCGCTCGGTTGTGGTCGAGACGTGTCAGCGCACTGAACCGAGTATCGGGTACATCCGGTGCATTGTTCATCGCGATCAGCGCGTTGGTGTTGGCCGGATTTCCCACGACCAGCACCTTGACGTCCGAGGCTGCGTTGTTGTTGATCGCCTTCCCGTGCGCTGTGAAAATCGCGCCGTTCGCACTCAGCAAGTCGGCACGCTCCATCCCCTTGCTCCGCGGACGTGCGCCGACCAGCATCCCGACGTTCGCGCCGGAGAAGGCGACATCGGGATCGTCGGTGATGTCGATGGAGCTCAGCAACGGAAATGCGCCGTCTTCGAGTTCCATCGCAACGCCTTCGGCAGCGGACACGGCGGCAGGAATCTCGAGCAGTCGAAGTTTGATCGGGACGTCAGCGCCGAGCATCTCCCCCGCAGCTATGCGGAAAAGCATTCCGTATGCGATCTGACCCGACGCTCCGGTTACCGTGACGGTTACGGGCGCAATACTCATTGCCGACTCCTCACCTGCCGTTTTCACGACTGTCCGTTCTACAACGCTGTAAGAACGGTTTCCACGCTAGTCGAGTAAACCGGCCACTTCGTGGTCTGTCAGTGTGGTTCTCGGCACTCGTCCCTCCGCCGTCACGAGTTCGACGGCGCGGTAGAGCGGACGCTCGGCGAGTCCGGCGCCGCGGGCTTCGGCACGCAACTGTTCGATCAGCACCGAGGACAACGCGGCAGCCGGTACCAACTCGCTGGCCGCCAGCGCGTCCGCGAGCTTGCGGAGTGCAAGGATCTCCAACTCGCGCCCACCCCCCGCGGTATACAGCGCGAGCGGGATCCGCACGGTGGACCGTCCGTCGCCGAGCGTCAAGCTGACTTCGCTGATCCGGCCGGATCTCACCGTCAATGCCGCCGTGAGTACCTCGGCCACGTCGACGACGTTGGTTCGAAAACCAGCTTGCGCACGAACTCTGTTGCCGTACAACGTGATGTGCCGGCGCAGCGTCATCAGGATCGCCAGTGACGTCGGCACCGCGATGACGGCGCCGACGATCACTCCAACGGTCGCCGTCGAGAACACACTGACGATCAACCCGACGACCACGCCGAACACCACGACAACAACGGCGAATTTCTTCAGCCGCGGCGCGATCAACGCCACGGGAACCAGATCGAGCGAAACCGGTTCGGCCTCAGTGCTCAACGAGTTCCCCGAGCTTGTCGACAACCTGGTCGAGCGCCACTGTCTCCTGCTCACCTGTTGCCAACTGTTTGACAACGACAACGCCCTCTTCGAGTTCACGCTCGCCGAGAACCAAAGCGATCGCGGCACCCGAACGATCAGCTGCCTTCATCGAGCCCTTCACGCCACGGTTTCCGTACGCCAGGTCGACGCGAATCCCATTGGCACGCAACTGATGTGCGATCTTCACCAGTGCAGCCTTCGCCTCGGCACCCATCGGTACACAGAAGACGTCGACACGCGCCGGTGGCGCAACGGACTTGCCCTCGGCCTCGAGCGCGAGAACCGTGCGGTCGACGCCGATTCCGAACCCGATGCCCGAGAGCGGCTGTCCACCCAGCTGTTCCATCAGACCGTCGTAACGACCACCACCACCGATTCCGGACTGCGCACCCAGTCCGTCGTGCACGAATTCGAAGGTTGTCTTGGTGTAGTAGTCGAGGCCGCGGACCATGCGCGGGTTGACGACGTACGGAACGCCCAATGCGTCCAGGTGCGCTAGCACCTCGTCGAAGTGCGCCTTGCAGCTCTCGGACAGGTGATCGAGCATGAGCGGTGCGCCGGCCGTCATCTCGCGTACATCTGGGCGCTTATCGTCGAGCACGCGGAGCGGGTTGATCTCGGCGCGTCGACGCGTGTCTTCGTCGAGTGGGAGTGCAAAGAGAAACTCCTGCAGCAGTTCGCGATACTGCGGCCGGCAGGTGTCGTCACCGAGAGAGGTGATTTCGAGGCGGAAGCCGTCGAGCCCCAGCGACCGGAATCCGGCGTCGGCGATCGCGATGACCTCAGCGTCGAGCGCGGGGTCGTCGATCCCGATGGCTTCGACGCCGACCTGCTGCAACTGGCGGTAGCGACCGGCCTGCGGGCGCTCGTAGCGGAAGAACGGGCCCGCGTAGCTGACCTTGACCGGCAACTGTCCACGATCGAGGCTGTGCTCGATGACCGCACGCATGACTCCGGCGGTTCCCTCGGGACGCAACGTCACCGAACGGTCACCGCGGTCGGCGAATGTGTACATCTCTTTGCTGACGACGTCGGTCGACTCACCGACACCGCGAGCGAACAGGCCGGTGTCCTCGAAGATCGGCAATTCGATGTGGCCGTATCCGGCCAACCTCGCGGCGCGCGTCAAACCGTCACGAACGGCGACGAATTCGGCTGACTGCGGCGGAACGTAGTCCGGAATGCCCTTGGGTGCAGAGAAGGTGCTGGCTTTACTCACGAGAGGTACTTTTCCTTATTCTTGTGCGCTGAGTCCAACGAGAAACGGATTCGAGCTTCGCTCGGCGCCGATCGAACTGTTTCCGCCGTGCCCGGGCAGGACCACTGTCTCGTCACCGAGTACCAATAGCTTGCGGGCGATCGAAGCGAGCAACTGCTCGTGATTTCCGCCGGGCAGGTCGCTGCGCCCGATGGAACCCTGGAACAGGGTGTCACCGGTGAACGCCAAATCGACGGGCCCGCTCTCGGTGTTCGCCTGGGTGCGGAACACCACCGATCCCTGCGTGTGCCCGGGTGTGTGGTCCACGACGAACGTCATTCCGGCCTCGGTGATCTTGTCTCCGTCGGCCAGTTCGATCACCTCGTCCGGCTCCACGAACGTCATGCCTTGAATGAATTCCTTCATCGTCGGGCCGATCCCCCGTGCCGGATCGCTGAGCATGTAGCGATCCTCGGGATGGATGTACGCGGGTACGGAATACCGCTCACAGACCTCGCGGGCCGACCACACGTGATCGAGATGACCGTGCGTCAGGAGGACCGCCGTGACCGACATGTCCTTGGAGTCCAGATATTCGAAGAGCGGCTCAGCTGCATCCTGACCCGGATCTACGACTACGCACTCGCACGCGTCGTCCTGAGCGAGTATGTAGCAGTTGGTTTGGAACATCCCGGCCGGAAAACCAGTGACGAGCACGGGGGCAACTCCTCTTCGAAGGGTGGAAACAAACAACACGCTGTCGGTTACAGCCTAAGCTGCTGCCCCGCCAGTAAGTTCTCAGGTTGCAATGGGAGACTCTGACGACGAGTAGAGCCGCTTGCCGAAGCCGACCCCCAGGGTGTCGCTCGGCCGGCCGACCACGATCCACCCGCGATACGGAGGACTACAGCAGTGCCGAGTAACGAGCAACGCCGCGAGGCGGCGAAACGCAAGCTCGAGCGTCAGCTCGAACGTCGCGCAGAACGTGCCCGCAAGCGCAAGCAGATGACTATAGCCGGAACTGCGCTCGGCGTGGTCGTCGTAGTCGGCGTCGTCGGTGGACTCATCTGGCTGAGCAATCGCAGTGACGACGACGCGAACACCACCAACACTGCTGCCGACGACTCAAGCCTCACGCCACAAACCGCGGGTGCAATGCCGGCCGGTCTGTCGACGCCACTGGCCGACACGGTTTCCTGCTCGTATCCAGCCGACGGCGCTACCGCGTCCAAGGCCAACAACCCTCCTCGTACCGACGGGATTCCCACCACCGCGCCGGACGCGACGCCGAGCATCAGCGTCGAGACCTCGCAGGGAAACATCGGGCTCACACTCGACGGAACGAAGTCTCCGTGCACCGTCAACAGCTTCGTGAGCTTGGCGCAGCAGGACTACTTCAACGACACCACCTGCCACCGCATGACGACGAGCCCCTCGCTCCAGGTGCTGCAGTGCGGTGACCCGTCGGGCACCGGCACCGGCGGACCGGGCTACGGCTTCGACAACGAATTCCCCACCACGGCGTATTCCACCACCGACCCGGCAGCGCAGGAGCCCGTCACCTACGCGCGCGGCACGGTTGCGATGGCCAACACCGGGGCACCCGGTAGCAACGGCAGCCAGTTCTTCCTCGTCTACGGCGACTCACAACTCCCCCCGCAGTACACGGTTTTCGGCACGATCGACGAAACCGGGCTCGCCACTTTGGACAAGGTCGCGGCCGGCGG
Organism: Rhodococcus sp. IEGM 1302; assembly: GCF_030056935.1. Classification (NCBI taxonomy): domain Bacteria; kingdom Bacillati; phylum Actinomycetota; class Actinomycetes; order Mycobacteriales; family Nocardiaceae; genus Rhodococcus; species Rhodococcus sp. IEGM 1302. The sequence continues at coordinate 52,787 of NZ_JASHKY010000007.1, forward strand.
ATCGACGCCAGAGGGTGACGGCAAGCCGAATCTGACCACCGACATCAAGACAGTAAGGCTCGACTGATGCGACGTAATCCTGTGATGCGCTTTCCTGTAGTTATTGCCGCCGCCAGCGCCGCGGCGCTGCTTCTGGCTGGTTGTTCCAGTGATTCCGGTAGCTCGGACTCGCCGTCCAGCACCTCCAAGGCGAAGACGACAACGGCTGCCATGCCGCCGCTCGACATGTCACAGTTCGACGCACTCCCGCCTGTCCCGACTCCGGCCTCGGCGACCGTCGACTGCTCGTACCCGAGCGCGGCGGGTGCAGCAAAAACCGTCAATCCGCCGAACTCCACGGGTGTGTCCACCGAGGGAACCGTCAACGTCGCGCTCACGACTACGGCCGGCCCGATCGGGATGGAACTGAACCGGGCGGAAGCCCCCTGCACGGTCAACAGCATCGTGAGCTTGACCGAGCAGAAGTACTTCGACGACACCCCGTGCCATCGACTCGTCACCACACCCGGTCTACAGATCCTGCAGTGCGGCGATCCCTCGGGCAAGGGCACGGGCGGACCAGGCTATGGCTTCGACAACGAGTACCCGACCACTGCCTACCCGGCTAACGATCCGGCACTCTCCTTGCCTGCCGTCTACCCCCGCGGCACGCTGGCAATGGCCAACTCGGGTAAACCGGGCAGCAACGGCAGTCAGTTCTTCCTCGTCTACGAGGATTCGGTCTTGCCGCCCAACTACACGGTCTTCGGAAAGATCGACGACGCCGGCCTGGCGACGATCGAGAAGATCGCGGCCGACGGCGACGACGGTGGCATGGGAGCAACCGGCGGCGGTGCACCCAACACCCCGATCACCATCGAGACTGCAGTAGTCGCCTGACCCCCTGTGCGCCTTTATTAACCGCCCGCGGTTAATAAAGGCGCACAGCAGTTTACGAGGCAGAGGTCACGCGGTAGACGTCGTAGACGCCTTCCACGTTACGAACCACGTTGAGAACATGACCCAAGTGCTTCGGGTCGCCCATCTCGAAGGTGAACTTGCTGATCGCCACCCGGTCGCCGGACGTGGTGACCGAGGCCGACAGGATGTTCACCTTCTCGTCTGCCAACGCCTTGGTGACGTCGGAAAGCAACCGATGACGATCGAGTGCCTCGATCTGGATCGCGACCAGGAACACCGATGTCGCTGACGGTGCCCATTCGACGTCGATGATTCGCTCCGACTGATCGTGGAGCGAGTTGGCGTTGGTGCAGTCGGTACGGTGCACGCTGACCGCGCCGCCACGCGTGACGAAGCCCAGAATCGAATCGCCCGGTACCGGCGTGCAACACTTCGCGAGTTTTGCCACCGTGCCCGGTGCTCCGGGAACCAGAATTCCGGAGTCACCCGTACTGCGGGTGCGCACCGGCATGGTCGACGGCGTCGAACGCTCGGCCAGTTCCTCCTCGACGGCGCCGACGCCGCCCAGATGAGCAACCAGTCGCTGCACGACGTGGTGCGCCGACACCTGACTCTCGCCTACGGCCGTGTACAACGCCGAGACGTCGGGATAGCGAAGTTCGTGCGCGATCGTGCTCATCGATTCGGCATTCATCAACCGCTGCAACGGAAGTCCCACACGGCGGACCTCCTTCGCGATCTGATCCTTGCCGGACTCGAGCGCCTCCTCGCGGCGTTCCTTCGCGAACCACTGACGGATCTTCGCCTTGGCACGCGGCGAGACGACAAACGTTTGCCAATCACGGCTCGGCCCGGCGGTGGCAGCCTTCGACGTGAAGACCTCCACCACTTCGCCGTTTTCGAGAGTTCGTTCCAGCGCGACCAGTCGGCCGTTGACCCTGGCACCGATGCATCGGTGCCCGACCTCGGTGTGCACCGCATACGCGAAATCGACGGGGGTCGATCCGGCAGGCAACGTGATGACGTCGCCCTTCGGTGTGAAGACGAAGATCTCCTTGACCGCGAGGTCGTAACGCAACGATTCGAGGAACTCCCCCGGATCGGCCGCTTCACGTTGCCAGTCGAGTAGCTGACGCATCCACGCCATGTCGTCGACCTCGGCGATGTCGCCCGCGTGCTTGCCCTTGGTCTCCTTGTACCGCCAGTGCGCGGCGATACCGAACTCGGCGGTCCGGTGCATGTCCTGGGTCCGGATCTGGACCTCCAGGGGCTTGCCTTCCGGTCCCACGACGGTGGTGTGCAGCGACTGGTAGACGCCGTAGCGCGGCTGTGCGATGTAGTCCTTGAAGCGTCCGGCCATCGGCTGCCACAGCGAGTGGACAACACCGACCGCGGCGTAACAGTCACGCACCTCTTCGCACAGAATGCGCACGCCGACCAGATCGTGGATGTCGTCGAAATCGCGGCCCTTGACGATCATCTTCTGATAGATCGACCAGTAATGCTTGGGCCGGCCTTCGACGATGGCGTTGATCCGCGAGGCGGACAGAGTCGAGTTGATCTCGGCGCGAACCTTGGCCAGATAAGTGTCTCGAGAGGGCGCGCGATCGGCGACCAGTCGAACGATCTCGTCGTACTTCTTCGGGTGCAGGATCGCGAACGAAAGGTCCTCGAGTTCCCACTTGACGGTCGCCATTCCGAGCCGATGCGCAAGTGGTGCAATGACTTCGAGAGTCTCACGCGCCTTACGTGCCTGCTTTTCGGGCGGCAGGAATCGCATCGTGCGCATGTTGTGCAGACGATCCGCAACCTTGATCACGAGCACGCGCGGGTCCCGCGCCATCGCGATGATCATCTTGCGGATGGTTTCGCCCTCGGCTGCGGTGCCCAGAACGACCTTGTCGAGTTTGGTGACTCCGTCGACGAGATGAGCGACCTCGTCACCGAAGTCCTTGGTCAACTCTTCGAGTGAGTAACCGGTGTCCTCGACGGTGTCGTGCAGAAGGGCTGCGACGAGGGTAGTGGTGTCCATACCCAACTCGGCCAGAATGCTTGCGACGGCCAACGGATGCGTGATGTACGGATCGCCGGACTTGCGCCGCTGGCTCGAATGTCTGTCCTCGGCGACGTCGTACGCACGCTGGAGCAGCGCGAGGTCGGCCTTCGGATACAGCTCACGGTGGAGGCTGACCAACGGCTCGAGCACCGGGCGGATGGTGGCGTTGCGCTGACCGGTGATGCGTCGAGCAAGCCGAGCGCGCACCCTACGGGAGGCGGAAGCGGGCACGGCCAGATTCTGCCCACCCCGATTGCCGGTAGTTTGCGCAGATCCCGAATCGTCGGGCACCGCGGACTTCGATGGTGTCGTCTCCGGAGCCGGAACTACACCCGTCTCCTGCGACACTGCACCCGAGTTCTGTGATCGATCAAGATTCGACGTCATGTCGCCACCTCCTACCACCGAGTTGGTTGAGGCAACCGCCCTGCATCGGGTAATTGCCCTGGAGGTCTAACTCGACCCCCAGGAGACAACTTTAATACTCAGACCTTCACCAGTGATGTCAGTGGGTACTTCAAGAAGCGATCTCGACCGCGCAGTTCCTCGATCTCGAGCACCACTGCGACGCCGACGACGTTCGCTCCACCCAACTCGACCAACTGTACCGCCGCCTCGAGTGTCCCTCCGGTAGCCAGAACGTCGTCGATCACCAGAACATTCCGCCCGGTGAGATCGAAGCCGTTTGCGGGAATCTCGAGAGTCGAGGATCCGTACTCGAGGCTGTACGAACGAGAGAGCACCGGCGGCGGCAGTTTGCCGACCTTCCGCACGGCAACGACTCCCGCACCCATCTTCGCGGCCGCACCGGCACCGAGCAGGAAACCGCGAGCATCGACGGCGGCGATCGTGTCGGCGTCCGGAGCACAGGCGACAAGGGCATCGAGCACGGCCCCGAACCCCTCGGCGTCGGCGAACACCGGAGTCAGATCGGCGAACCGAACACCGGGACCGGGAAAGTTGTCCGCCCAGCGGGTCAGCCGAACAACGGCGTCCCCGGCAGCCCGGTGGATTGCGATCAATTCTTCAGTCGTGTGCAAGGCAACACCATTCGAGACGCTCATCTGCGTAGTACCCATCTGTCCATGTTCCAGCCGGTAGCGGCCCGAGTCGGATTGACCAACACTGCCGACATGCCTGGAGCTACAGCGACAGTTCGTAGTTGATTGAACAGTGGAATCGTAGGCACCTGGGTCCACAGGATGTTCTCCGCCTCCACCGAGAGTCCCAATTGCGCACTCGTGCTCGCATCCACGTTCAACTGATCGATGATCTGATCGATCCTGGCATTTCCGTACGTACCGAGGTTTGCGCCGTTGCCCGATCGCAGCGCTCCGCGCGCGTCGATCATGCTCGCTGTTCCGCCTGCGCCGACTTTGCCTGCCATGCCGGAGAGCACGGCGTCGACTCCCCCACTCTGCAGACTCGCGGGATCGAAGCTGTCGCTACTTGCGTCCTCGACCGTGATTCCCGCCGGAGCACACGCGGCTTTCGCTTCGGAGACGATCTGCGCCCGCACCGGGTCCGGTGCGAGGTACCCGACCCGGACGGTCAACTGGTCGAGGTCGGCTTCCGACAACGACGTCTTCGCAGCCTCGATGTCGGCATTGGCGTACCGATCACCGTCGACCGCAGCGGCGTCGCTGTAAACGAGTGAATCCGGCGCCATCAGTCGCGAATCGACCACGCCGGAACCCAAACCCGCCTGCGGCGCATTCTCCGTCTGCCCGAACTTCTCGAACAAAGTCGTACGCGGAACACAATGCGCGAACGCTCGACGGGCGGCTTCGTCGCCCAGCGAACCAGAGGTCGCGAGAACGAACTGCTCGATCGACCGCGACGGAATCTGTTGGACGTCGAACCCGGACGGAGTACCGAGTTCGCCAGCCGAGCCGGAAGCGACGTCGACGACCTCGATCGAGTTCTTGTCGAGATCCTCGGTCAGATTCACACCACGTGGCCAGACGACGATGCGATCGGTCGCCGGCTTGTTGCCCCACCACCGCTCGTTCGCGACCAGCACCAGGCCGTCGTCGGTACTGTACGAGTCGATTCGATACGGACCAGCGGAGGGCAGTACGGAGGTGTCCACCTGACCTGGAGTCAGGTTCCACCCGGTGTTCCAGAAGTCCGCGATCTTCGACAACGCTTCGGTGTCACCGGCATTCACCGCGCTCACCACGTCGCTGACACCCGTGCGCTGCGTCACGACGTGTGAAGGCATCAACGCAGTCGCACCGAACAACGACCGCCAATCGGTGAACGATCGCCCGGGTTTGAAGAACACCGTCGCGTCCTTCGCCCCGCTCTGGCAGTCGATCCGGTCGATGTCCGCGTATCCGAGATTGTTCGCCGTGTCGAACATGGGCTTCACGGCACCATCGACGTCTTCGGTGAACTTGCCACTCGACGCCGCCCAGGTGAGGACGAGATCGTCACAGGACATCGGAATCCCGTCGGAGTACACGGACGCCGGATTGAGCTTGTACGAGACCGTGAGCACGTCACCGGGCAACTCCGACGCCGTTCCGATGTCGGTGTCGGAGACAGGTGCTCCGGCCGGGCCGGTGAACGTGAAGCCGGGAAGCACCCGGCCGAACGCGGCCATCGCCCCGGACACCGATCCAGCTGTCGTGTTGGCGTTGTACGTGGAGATGGAGTTGTCGATGGCATATCCGATGGACGGAACCTGCTCGGCGCTTTCCGAGCAGGCCGCCAACGAACCCGCAGCCACAGCGGTGGCCGCAACGAACGTCATCGATCGAACCAGTGTGCGTGTTCTTGGGAGCATGTTCAGTGCCCCTTCTTGTTTCGCTTTCCGGTCGGCCGCGCACCCGGCTGCGGAGCAACCGGCGCACGGCGTGCAACTGGTGCGCCGACGGCAACCGTCTGCGTACCCTTCTCGGCCAGCGTAGCCCGGCGCGAGAGCACCTTACGAGTGTGCGCGGCAACGGGTCCCCAGCGTTCCTTCATCGACACCAGGAGCGGCGTCGCGAAGAAGATCGAGGAGTACGCACCCACGATGATGCCGACGAGCTGAACGAGCGCAAGGTCCTTGAGTGTGCCGACGCCGAGCATCCAGACCGCGACGACCATCAGAGCGATCACCGGGAGCACACTGATGACGGTCGTGTTGATCGATCGCATCAAGGTCTGATTCACCGCGAGGTTGGCCTGCTCGCCGTACGTCCGGCGCGTCAGATGCAGAACACCGCGGGTGTTCTCTTCGACCTTGTCGAACACCACCACGGTGTCGTACAGCGAGAAGCCGAGAATGGTGAGCAAACCGATCACCGTCGCGGGCGTCACCTCGAAACCGACGAGCGAGTAGACGCCGGCAGTGACGATGATGTCGAAGAACAACGCAACGATCGCAGCTACCGCCATGTCCCGCTCGAAGCGGATGGCGATGTAGATACTCACGATCACCAGGAACACAATCAGCGCGATCAGCGCCTTCTTGGTGATCTGGCCGCCCCAGGTTTCACTCACGTCCGCAAAACTGATGGCTTGCGCCGACGGGTTCCCGTTCTTGTCCTTGGGCTGGAACTCGTCGAAGAGAGCCGACTGAAGATCGTTGATCTGCGTCGCGTTCAACGTCTCCGACCGGATCTGCACGGTTGCGCTGGCACCCGAGCCGACTGTCTGCACGCTGACCGGTTCGAACCCGAGTGTGTCGGAGTAGACGGTTTCCACCGCCGACGTCTCGACTCCGCCCTCGGCCGGGAACTGAATGCGTGATCCGCCTTCGAAATCGATACCGAAGGTGAAGCCGCGCAGGATGATGCTCAGCAGCGCAATGGCGACCAGAGCGCCGGTCAGTCCGTAGTAGAAGCGACGCTTGCCGACGACCTCGAACGCACCCGTTCCGGTGTACAACCGCGAGAGCCAGCTGTGCTTGGGCATCGCGCCCTGATCGACGCCTGAGTCGGTGATCTCCGACCGGGCCGCCGCATCGGCGGACTCGGCGGCGGAACTGTTGGTGGACCCCACCGGGGAGTTGTTGGACTCGCTCATGCTCGTGTCTCCTTAGCCGACGCAGCGGCGGCAACCTTACGTTCGCGGGCAACCTCTTGCACTGCGCCGAGACCGTTGACGCTGGGCTTGGACCAGAACGCCGAACGGGACGCCATGCTGACCAGTGGCCACGTCACGAGGAACACGACAATCACGTCGAGAATGGTCGTCAGACCCAAGGTGAAGGCGAAGCCTCGCACCTGTCCGACCGCCAGCACGTACAGAACTGCAGCGGCGATGAAGCTCACCGCGTTGCCGGAAAGAATTGTTCGGCGTGCTCTTGCCCAACCGCGTGGCACCGCCGAGCGGAAGCTACGGCCCTCACGCATTTCGTCCTTGATGCGTTCGAAGAACACGACGAACGAGTCGGCGGTCATACCGATACCGATGATCAGACCAGCCATGCCGGCCAAGTCGAGCGTGAAGCCGATGTATCTGCCGAGCAGAACCATGATCGCGTAGACCATGACTCCGGAGAGAATCAGCGACAACGCCGTCAGGACGCCGAGCATGCGGTAGTAGACGAGGCAGTACAGCAGAACGAGAACGAGACCGACCGCGCCGGCGATCAATGCCGCCTGCAGTGAGGCCAGGCCGAGCGTGGCCGAGACCGTCTCGGCCTCAGAGGCTGCGAACGAGAGCGGAAGCGAACCGTACTTCAGTGTGTTGGCAAGTTCTTTGGCACTCTCGGCAGTGAAACTGCCCGTGATCGAGGTGGCGCTACCCGCAGGCGTTGCACCTTGAATCGTGGGAGCGCTGACGACCTTCGAGTCGAGCGTGAACGCTGCCTGCTTGCCGATGTTGGCTGAGGTGAACTCGGCCCAGGTGTTGCTGCCGGTCGTCTTGAACGAGAGGCTGATCTCGTGGCGCGACTGCTGCGAGTTGAAGACCGAAGACGCGTCGGCAATCTCCTGGCCGTCGATGATCGAAGGACCGAGGAGATAGATGTTCAGTCCGTCTTGCGAGCACGCGACCAGCGGCAGGGTCGGGTCGTCGTTTCCACGGAGCGGATCCGCGACGGAGCAGTCGAGGTTCGCCACTGCTTGCTGCTGCACTGTCGGATCGCTGCTCTGCCGGAGGGCGCGCGCTGCGGCGATTTCCGCTGCTGCTGCGTCGCCTTCGTCGGTGCCGTCGCTCGGAGCGTCCCCGGTGGGGGCCGGAGTCGTTGTCTGCGGCGCGGGCGTTGCTTCGGGAGTAGTCGGGTCCTGAGCCAGGAACGGACGGTTCTGCGGCGTCTGCGTCCCGTCAGCGGGTGCTTCGGGGGCCGGTGCATCAGTGGCCGGAGTTTCGGCCGCCGGCGCCTCAGGCGTAGCTGTCCGATTCGCGTCACGGGTGGCGACGTCGATCGAACCCGTCACCGGGCGGATGTACAGACGAGCGGTCTGGCCGAGCGAGCGAGCCTGCGCACTGTCGTCGCCGGGAACGGTGATGACGAGGTTGTCACCGTCGACAACGACCTCGGAACCGGAAACGCCGAGACCGTTGACGCGGGTCTCGATGATTTCCTGAGCCTGCTTGAGACTGTCCTGACTGGGAGCGCTGCCGTCCGGGGTACGAGCGGTCAACGTGACGCGCGTTCCACCCTGCAGGTCGATGCCGAGTTTCGGCGTGGCCGACTTGTCTCCAGTGAAGAACACCAGGGCATACAGTGCCACTACCAGGACCCCGAAAAGGGCCAGGTAGCGGACCGGATGCACCGTTCCGGTGGAAGGTGCCACGATCTTTAAGTCTCCTCGGTAGGTGCAGAGCTTCAGTAAGTGCACGGCTCGGGTGGTCGACGACCACCCGAGCTGCGGCGTTCGAACTGCAACGATTGATCAACGGGGTGAACTGAGCTGCTGGTGTAAGAGCGGACAAGACAATCTGGACGTGTGTCCGAGTTCGCAACTCTAGAACACGTACCAGTTCGACGAAGTCAGGACTCCTTGGTGAGCCGGATTTCGGTATCGGCAGCAGACTCTTCGATCTCGGAAATCGAGTCGTCGTCGTACTCGTCGGTCTCGGTCGTCTCGACGACGCGCTCACGGATGACCAGACGCGACCAGGTGGTGATGACACCGTCCGCGATCTCGAGGTCCACGGTGTCGTCGTCCAGGGAAGCGATCGTGGCGTAGAGCCCGGCCGTGGTCTGCACCCGATCGCCGACCTGCAGCGAGTCCTGCATCTCGGAAGTCGCGGCCAAGGCCTTCTTCTGCTTGCGCATGCCCAGGAACATGGGCACCAGCAGTGCGAGGATCAAGAGGGGGAAAAGCAAACTCGACATGTGTTGATCAACCTCGGTTGTGTTGCACGTTTTACGCCGCGATGGTCCCGGATGGACCTACGCAATACACCAGTGTGCCATTAGTTGCTGAGGATTCCTGACAGATCGGCCGTTCAAGTAGGCCTTTCCAGTCGAAATTCACTCGCCGTTCGGATCGAACAACGTGGCCTGCGGTTCGTTGACACGAACCTCGATACCGCCCGCTGCGGCATCCGGCGGCGGTGTCATTCCGAGTTGAGTCCAGGCAGCGGCGGTAGCCACACGTCCTCGCGGCGTCCGGGCGATCATTCCGGCCCGGACCAGGAACGGCTCGCACACTTCTTCCACCGTCGACGGTTCCTCGCCGACGGCCACCGCAAGCGTCGACACGCCGACGGGCCCGCCGCCGAACGAACGCACCAAAGCACTCAGTACCGAACGGTCGAGACGGTCCAAGCCCAACTGGTCCACGTCGTAGACGGCCAAGGCCGCCTGAGCGACGTCCATGGTGACGATTCCGTCGGCGCGCACCTCGGCGAAGTCGCGAACCCGGCGCAGCAATCGGTTCGCGATACGCGGTGTCCCCCGCGAGCGTCGTGCGATTTCGGCACCGGCATCGACTTCGAGATCGACGCCCAGAATTCCGGCCGAACGCATCAGAATCTGTTGCAGCTCTTCGGGTTCGTAGAAATCCATGTGAGCGGTGAACCCGAAGCGGTCGCGCAACGGACCGGTCAGCGCACCCGACCGCGTAGTCGCACCGACCAGCGTGAACGGTGCAACCTCCAGAGGAATCGACGTGGCGCCCGGCCCCTTACCGACGACGACGTCGACACGGAAGTCTTCCATGGCCAGGTACAACATCTCCTCGGCCGGACGAGCGATTCGGTGAATCTCGTCGATGAACAACACGTCGCCCTCGACGAGGTTGCTCAGCATCGCAGCCAGGTCTCCGGCGCGTTCGAGCGCCGGTCCGGACGTCAACCGCAGAGAAGAGCCCAACTCCCCCGCGATGATCATCGCCATCGACGTCTTGCCGAGCCCGGGGGGACCGGACATCAGGATGTGATCAGGCGTGCTGCCGCGAAGTTTTGCTCCGGTGAGCACGAGCTGCAGTTGTTCGCGAACACGAGGTTGACCGATGAAGTCGTCGAGACTCTTGGGGCGCAGACTCGCTTCGACATCACCGTCTCCCGCCACCAATTCGGCAGAGACCTGCGACTCGTCGTCGAAATCGTCGATCGGGTCGAAGTTCATCGAGTCTTACCGAGCAGCGACAGAGCAGAACGCAGTGCGACCGACGTGGTGGCCTCGGGCGATTCCGCCAGAACCGAATCCGTGGCCTGCTCAGCCTGCTTGATCGGGAAGCCCAGACCTTCGAGAGCCTCGACGATCTGATCACGGATCGAGCTGCCGACGACGACACCGGACGCCGCGCCAGCCGTCGTCGCGACGGCGTCGACCTTGTCACGCAGTTCGACAACCATGCGCTCGGCGCCGCGTTTTCCGATACCGGGCACCCTCGTCAACGCCGTCAGGTTGCCTTCCGAGAGCGCCCGCCGCAACGCGTCCGGTTCGAGAACTGCGAGAGTTGCCATCGCCAGGCGCGGTCCGACTCCGGAAACCGTCTGCAGGAGGCTGAACAGGTCCTTCGACTCGGTATCGGAAAAACCGTACAGCGTCATCGAGTCTTCGCGAACGATCATCGTCGTGAACAGTCGCGCTTCGCTTCCCCGGTGCAGCGCACCGAGAGTCACCGGGGTGGCATTGACCCGATAGCCGACACCTGACGCTTCGATGACCGCGTGATCGAGCGCAATATCGAGTACCTCGCCGCGTACCGACGCGATCATCGTGAACCTGCCTTCTTCGTCTCGGCCAATTTTGCCTGATACTTACGCATTTGTTCAGCGGCCATCGCCTCGGCGCGGGCCATCCGCTCGATCATCGGTGCTCGCCAGCAGTGACAGATCGCCAGCGCCAGAGCGTCGGCAGCGTCAGCAGGTTTCGGCGCCGTCTTCAAATTCAGAATTCGCGTCACCATCGCAGTGACCTGCGCCTTGTCGGCGTTACCGCTGCCGGTGACGGCGGCCTTCACCTCGCTGGGCGTGTGGAAACACACCGGAATGCCGCGTCTGGCGGCGGCGAGCGCGACAACTCCGCCTGCTTGCGCCGTCCCCATCGCGGTACTGACGTTGTGCTGCGCGAACACGCGCTCGATCGCGACCACCTCCGGCTTGTACTGCTCGATCCACAGTTCAGCCGCATCGGAGATCCGCAGAAGCCGAGAACCAAGGTCCATCTCGGCCGGAGTCCGCACCACGTCGACCGCAATGGGGCGCACTTTCCTGCCGTTGCTCCCGTCGACCACTCCCAACCCGCAGCGAGTCAAGCCTGGGTCCACTCCGAGCACGCGCACTTGTCACACCTCTCCATACCGAACAGCTGTTCGATAGCTTAGCGGTGCGCGGGACTACTACCCCGCATCAACACGCAACCCGGCCCGGACGCGGACGTCAGGGCCGGGTTGAGTTGAAAAACAATCAGTCTTCGAGAGCCGCGAGAACCTCGTCGGACAGATCGATGTTGGTGTAGACGTTCTGCACGTCGTCAGAATCTTCGAGCGCGTCGACGAGCTTGAAGATCTTGCGTGCGCCGTCGACATCCAAGGGAACCTCGACGGAAGCGCGGAAATCGGCTTCAGCGGAGTCGTAGTCGATGCCGGCTTCCTGAAGGGCCGAACGTACGGCAACCAGATCCTGTGGCTCACTGACGATTTCGAAGGTTTCACCGAGATCGGTGACTTCCTCGGCACCGGCGTCGAGCACAGCCATCAGGACGTCGTCCTCCGACTGGCCGTTCTTCTCGAGTGTGACGACACCCTTGCGAGCAAACAGGTAAGAGACGGAACCCGGGTCAGCGAGGTTGCCACCGTTACGGGTCATCGCGGTGCGAACTTCACCGGCTGCGCGGTTGCGGTTGTCGGTGAGGCACTCGATCAGAACGGCGACGCCGTTGGGTCCGTAGCCCTCGTACATGATGGTCTGCCAGTCTGCGCCGCCCGCTTCTTCACCGGCGCCGCGCTTGCGCGCACGCTCGATGTTGTCATTGGGAACAGACGTCTTCTTCGCCTTCTGGATGGCGTCGTACAAGGTGGGGTTGCCCGTGGGATCGCCACCGCCGGTTCGTGCCGCCACCTCGATGTTCTTGATCAGCTTCGCGAAGGATTTGCCACGACGTGCGTCGATCACAGCCTTCTTGTGCTTGGTGGTGGCCCATTTTGAGTGGCCGCTCATGCGATTCAAGCCCCTTTCCTGCTGCGTTGCGCACGCCGAATGCGCGTCTTTCAGCTCTGCCGATGTTACCCGTCCCACGTCACAACTCGCTGCATCCCCCGACACGAATTAGTCAAACCACGCATTGTTTGCATAGAATGCAAACATGTTGGTCCGAATAGATCACGCCTCCACAACTCCACTCGCGGAGCAGATTGCAGCCGGGGTTCGTGGCTCGGTCATCCGCGGTGAGATCGGACCAGGTGACCGCCTGCCGTCCGCTCGCGCTCTCGCCGAGTCGATCGACGTCAATCTCCACACGGTTCTTCGTGCGTACGCAACACTCCGCGACGAAGGCCTGATCGACCTCCGACGCGGACGTGGCGCCGTCATTCGCGCCGAATTCGACTCGGGAAGAACAGCTCTCAACGAATCTGCGCGCGAGTTCGTACGGCAGGCCCGAAATCTCGGACTCGACACTGCGCACATGCTCGACCTCATCAAGGAGACCAGCACACAATGACGACCAGCAAGATCCGACTCTGGACAGCAGCTTCGCTGACTCTGATCCCGACCCTGATCCTGGTTCTCGCACGCTTCGCGTGGGGTGACCGCCTACCCGAGACCGTCGCGAGCCATTGGTCCGGATCGACCCCGGACGGCTTCAGCACCACGACGACGTTTTTCGCCATCGCGCTGGTGATTTCTCTGGTGGCTGTCGTTTGCGCCTGTGTCGTCGCGGCCCGTTCGAGCGACAACGCGCCCTTGTTTCTCGCCGTAACCTCGATCTCGAGTGCGACACTGGCGACGATCTGGATTCTGAGCGTCGCCCTGACGATCGACGCCGGGTCGCCGGAAGCCGCGCGTATCGGCTGGTGGATTCTTGCGCCGATCGCGGCGGTACTCGTAGGAGTTCTGGCATACGCGCTGCCTGACCAGCAACGAAGCGGCCCGGAGTCGCCACTGCCGACCCCGACGCTCGACACTCCGCTGACGGCCTCCGAACGTGCAGTGTGGGTCGGGCAGGTCCGCAGCGTCTGGCCGTGGATCGTTACCGCCGGCCTCGTAGTTCTCGTGATCGCGACTGCCGCGTACTCGGATTGGTGGGTTGCCGTGATCCTGGGTGTGTCCACCCTCGCCGTCACAGCATTCGCGTCGGTCACCGTGCGCGTCGACCGTCACGGTGTCGGCATCAGTTCCTGGGGCGTTCGATGGAAGAAGATCCCCATCTCGAAGGTGAAGTCCGCATCGGTCGACGCGATACGTCCAGCCGAATGGGGCGGATGGGGTTACCGAATGACACCGCGCGGAACAGCCGTCACTCTCCGCTCGGGTGAGGCCATCGTGGTCACTCTCGAGAGCGGACGACTGTTCGCCGTAACCGTCGATCACCCGGAAGACGGTGTGAAGCTGATCAATTCGTTGGTTCAGGCTGGTTGATTCACGAACAACGTCAATTCACGAACAACACGGCAGCGGCATTGCCGGCGAGGTAGAAACCGGCAATGCCGAATACCCAACCCATTGCGCTGTCGCCGTAGCGAGACATCAGCGAGTCCACTCGGCGCAGCGGCTTGTCGAGGCGGTTGCCGGCCACGACCCGCCCGCACAACAGAAGCACTGCCGGAGTGGCCATGATCAGGCAGTATCCGGCAAGTATCGACGCAGACGCGACTGCGGGCAGCCCAGCAGCGGTGATCATCGCGATCGCCGCCAAGTAGGGCAACATCGTCACCAATTCGGCGGTTCCCGCAGCAATCGCGAGAAGTACAACACTTCTCGCGGAACTGGCCGAGCCGAGCACCCGCTCTCGCCAAACATGGGTTCGATCGGCCTGACCGGATGTGCGCCTCTTCTCGGAATCGAATCGAAAGCTCCACGCGAACAACGCGATACCGAGAATCAACTGCGCACCGCGGGCGGCGGGGGTTTCGAGCAGCGGGGCGACGACAGGCATGCCTGCCCGTGCCGTCGTCCAGACTGCCACCCCGACAACAAAATAGAACGTCGTGATGACCACCAGATACGTCAGCAGCCTGCGAACCTGCGGTCGTCCCGGCATCAACAACATCCAGACCGGGACGACCAATGTTCCGATGCTCGTACTGTCCAGCAGGGCGAGCCCGCCCAGCGTGGTGAGCAGGACGAGTTCCACGTCAGTCGTTTCGGCGCTCGGGTATCGCTGTCTCCCTCGTTCGGACTGCATTCACGATGTCGAAGGCACCGATGATCGCGAGGATCACGCCGAGTGGTCCGCCGCGAAACCAGAAGAACTCGGCGTCACGCGCGAACAGCCACAGACAGCCGCCACCGACGACCAAGAGAATGCCGATCATCAACTCGAAGCGAATTTTCATACGTCGAGCCTGTCTTCTCTCTCGAATCCGCACATCAGCCATCGGAACAACGCCGACCTCATCATTTGGTATGACAAGTCAGGCGCCCCGATGTGCTCTGATAAGTCTGTGGTGACCAGAAGTCGGAGTGTCGGCAAGTGGAACGATCCGCTCATCGCCTTCGGCCTGTTCGCGATCGGGGTACTCCTCTACCTGGTCGGCCTGTACCAAATGTGGACCGATGTCGGAGGTGTCGCCGACGTTCCCGCCGGGGTTCGGATCGGGATGCTGGCTCTGCTGTGTGCGATCGACTCGTTCCGGCGGGTGCGTCCGGCAACAGCTTTGGCGGCGGGGGCCGTCATCGTCGCGGTCGACGCTGCCCTGGGACCCACTCTGCCGATGTGGCTGGTCCTCTCGGATCTCACCTACGCCGCAGTTCTGTACGGGACGGCGCGGCTGGGCCGAGTGGTGTGTTCTCTGACCGCGGTGACGGTTGCCGCTCTCACCGCACTCGTCTACCTGTCCACCCAGGACGTCCGCGCTGCGGCTGGGGCAGGCGTGGTGACCGCTCTGTTCTTCGGTACACCGGTGTGGTGGGCACTGGTCATCCGTCGACAAGTCGAACTGACCGAGGCCGAACGCGAGCGTTCCAGAGTCCACGAAGCACTCGCCACTCTGGACCGCGAGGCCGCAGTCGCTCACGAACGAGCAACCATGGCGCGCGATCTGCACGACGTCATCGCAAGCCACCTCTCCGCCATCGCAATCCATTCGGAGGCGGCACTGTCCACCTCAGCTCTCTCCGGTGAACGGGGCCAACCCGACGACGGATTGAGGGAGATGATCGGAGCGATCAGATCGAGCAGTCTCGCGGGCCTTTCCGAGATGCGGTCGATGATCGAACTGCTCCACGCCGGGGACGACGAGACCCCGGACCCGCGTTCCTCTCCCCCGCGGCTGACCGAGTTGCCCGTCGTCCTGGACGCAGTTCGGGCAGCCGGCGCCGCCGTGCACGTTGCGATCGACATCGATACTGCCGACCTGCCGAGCGTGGTCGATCACACGGCGTACCGGATCACCCAGGAGGCGTTGACCAATGCGCTCAAGCATGCGCCTGGTGCACCGATCTCGATGTCGATCTCTCTCCAAGCACAATGCATTACAGATCGAGATCCGAAACCCCGTCGGTCGCGACACATCCAGTTTTCGGGCGGGAACGCACGGACTTGCAAACATGCGTCACCGCGCCGAACTGCTGGGCGGTTCACTCGACGCACTTCCGGTCGACGGAGAATGGACGGTATGCGCACAGCTACCGGTCCCCGCGCCGAACGGAACGGATCAGTGATCACCGTCGCCCTGGTCGACGACCACGCCGCGATCCGGTCCGGACTCGCGATGATCCTGCGGCAGCACGACGACATCGATGTCGTTGCAGAAGCCGGTGACGGAGCGTCGGCGATCACCGTCACCCGCACGCATCAACCCGACGTCGTACTCATGGACGTCCGGATGCCAGGCACCGACGGCATCGAGGCGACGCGTCAGATCATCGGGACGACCCGCAGCCGGGTTCTGGTGTTGACCACCTTCGACCTCGACGAATACGTCTTCGCGGCCCTGCGCGCCGGTGCTTCGGGATTCCTGCTCAAGACTGCGACCGCGGACGAGCTGACCAGCGCTATCCGCAACGTCGCGGCCGGAGATGCAGTGCTCGCTCCGCGTGCGGCGCGTGCACTGCTCGGCGAGTTCGTGCAGCGCGCACCCAAACCCACCGAACCGCTGGGATTGAGCGAGCTCACCGACCGTGAACGCGAGGTCCTCGCGCTGTTGGGGACGGGTATGTCCAACGCCGAACTGTCGCGTGAACTCGGAGTCGGTGCTCCGACGGTGAAGTCGCACGTGTCGCGAGTTCTGTCGAAGTTGCACCTCACCTCACGCGTCCAGGCGGCGATCCTTGCCCGCGAACTGGAGCTGTAGGTTCGGCCGAGGCTGACTACTCCAGTTATCCGCGAACCAGATCGACGAACATCTCGTGCACTCGACGGTCCCCGGTAACCTCGGGATGGAAAGAAGTGGCGATCACCGAGCCCTGCCGAACCGCGACGATCCGGCCCGCGGCCTCCCCCGCGGCGGCGGGAACCTGCGCAAGGACCTCAACGCCCGGCCCAACTCGCTCCACCCACGGCGCGCGGATGAAGACAGCGCGAATGGGATCACCGATGATGCCCTCGAACTCCAGGTCGGACTCGAAAGAATCGACCTGCCGACCGAAAGCGTTGCGGCGCACCGTCATGTCGATGGCGCCGAGATGCTCGGCGTCCGGCCGGGTGTCTAGTACCTCGCTGGCGAGCAGAATCATGCCCGCACACGATCCGTAGGCCGGCAGCCCCCCGCGAAGACGCTCACGAAGCGGATCCAACAGTTCGAACACCTGCAGAAGCCGGCTCATGGTGGTGGATTCGCCACCGGGGATCACGATGCCGTCGACCTTGTCGAGTTCCTCCGGGCGCCGGATACCCACCGCATCCGCTCCCGAATCATCGAGTGCGGCAAGGTGTTCGCGAACATCACCTTGGAGGGCGAGTACACCGATCAACGGACGCGTCATCACACAGTTCCTGTCTTGTTCTCACGGCTGTTCTTGCTCTCATGGCTGTCGGGTTCGCGTTCGAGACGCGTCAAACCCTCCTGAACCACCGCTGCCACCATGTTGCCATCGCGATCGTAGATACGCCCCTGAGTGAGCGCGCGACCAAAACCTGCCGACGGCGACGTCTGGTCGTAGAGCAACCACTCGTCGGCCCGGAACGGACGCAGGAACCACATCGCGTGATCGAGCGAAGCAGTCTGCGTCTTCACGCCGCGGTGCGGGACTTTGGAAGTTCCGAGCAGGGTCATGTCACTGAGGTACGCGAGGGTGCAGATGTGCAGCAGCGGACGATCCGGCAGAGCCTCGCGGTAGCGCATCCACACGCGTTGTTGCGCGGCGAGATCCGGCGCTGACGCGCTCTGCTCAGCGGGCACAATTCTGATGTCCCAGTTCTTCCACTCCTGATAGAACTGCGATTCAGCCAACTTCGGAACGGTCTGCGCATCCGGCAAGTCCTCCGGCGCCGGAACGGAGGGCATCCGGTCCTGGTGCTCGATACCTTCGTCGTCGACGTGGAACGAGGCCGACATCGTGAAGATCGTCTTGCCGTCCTGAACTGCATTCACCCGGCGGGTGCAGAACGAGCGCCCGTCGCGGATGCGGTCCACCAGGTAGACCGTCGGAATCTTCGGATTGCCCGGGCGCAGGAAATATCCGTGCAACGAGTGCACGTGGTAGCTCTCGTCAACGGTGCTCACGGCAGAAACCAACGACTGCCCGGCAACCTGCCCGCCGAACGTCCGTTGAAGTGCGGTGGGATGGACCGCACCACGGAAGATGTCCTTCTCCAGGTGTTCGAGCGCGAGGATCTCCTCGATACCAACCATGAGTCCTCCGAAAACATAGACCGCCGCACTGGGCGCGATGACGGTTCACAATATCGCCTCGGCGAGCGGGCACGGCACCATGGTGGGCGTGAGTACATTCATCCCGTCCAGTCCCCTCGCCTTGGCCGAGCAGATTGCAACGCTTAGCGGATCGTTTCCGTCGGTGGCGGTAGTAGCGATCGACGGACCTGATTGTGCACAGCCGTCTCGGCTCGCGGAACTGGTCGGCACCGCCGTCGAGTCGCGCAACAGGCCGAGTGCTGTTGTGTCACTGCACGACTACGTGCGGCCGGCTTCGCTGCGATACGAGTTCGGCCACGAGGATGCGCTGAGTTACCGCACTATCTGGTTCGACTATCCGGCACTCGATCGTGAAGTGATCACCGCAGCCCGCACAAAACGGGCGTTCTTGCCGAAACTCTGGGACGAACCCACCGATCGATCGGCTCGGTCGACCCGTATCCCCGTCCATGAGCGCGCGGTCATCGTGATCGCCGGTCCGATGTTGCTCGGGCGCGGGCTGGAGTTCGACGTCAGCGTCCGCCTGGACATGAGCGAACCTGCCATGCGGCGGCACACACCGGAGGCAGATCTGTGGACCGTCGAGGCACTCCTCGAACACCGATCAGAAGTGTCCGAGGAGGTCGATTTCGAGGTCAGATACGACCATCCGGCCCGGCCTGCGGTGCGGTCTCGCCAGTGAAGGTCTCACTGCGATTGATCTCACGTCGGCCGACCTCACTTCGGGCGATACAGCCTGGTCAGACCCTCCTGGACGACTGCAGCAACCATATTTCCTCGGCTGTCGAAGATTCGTCCCTGCGTCAGTGCGCGACCGAAGCCCGCTGACGGCGACGTCTGGTCGTACAACAGCCACTCGTCGGCGCGGAACGGCCGCAGGAACCACATGGCGTGATCGAGCGAAGCGCTTTGCATGGCGACGTCCATGTGGGGGCCGCGAGAAGATCCGAGCAGCGTCATGTCGCTCATGTAGGCAAGCGTGCACACGTGAAATACCGGGTCGTCCGGGAGTGCCTCGCGGGAACGGAACCACACTTGCTGCTGCGCGGCAGCGCCCGGACGTTTGTCGATGTCGGCCTTCGGCACCATTCGAAGGTCCCAATCGGACCACTCACGCGCCAGCCACGCAGTCTCGGGATCCTCCGAATCCTGGGCGATGGCCAAGGTCTCGGGGTCAGGAACGGGTGGCATCTCGTCCTGGTGCTCGATGCCTTCGTCTTGGACGTGGAAGGACGCCGACATCGTGAAAATGGCTTGCCCGTCTTGAATTCCGGTGACCAAGCGGGTCGCGAACGATCGACCGTCCCGAACACGATCAACCAGAAAAACCGTGGGCTCCATCGGATTTCCCGGACGCAGGAAATATCCGTGCAACGAATGAACCGAGTAGGCCGGATCGACCGTGCGTACCGCCGACACCAATGCCTGTCCGGCGACCTGGCCGCCGAAAGTGCGGGTCAGGGTGGTCTCCGCGATGATTCCTCGAAAGATGTCCCGCTCGAGGCGTTCCAACTCCAGAATTTCTTCGATCCTCGCCATCGATGCTCCACATCTTCCCGTGTACCGACGTCTACCGACCTTCACACAATGCCTGACGCACCCCCGGCCACCAAAGTGGGCATCCGAAAACACTGAGCGACGGGGCGCATCGACTCAGAATGGCGGTGGATCGTCTCCGCCGTCGAAGGTCCTCCTCCGGGCCTTCTTCTTCATTCGGAGGTGCATTCGTAACCGCTGCCGCCGGCGTTCCCCCCACACACGAGCGGCCTTGTTCTCCAGACGTGTGCGCCGACGCCGACCACCCTCGGGCAGCACAGGCTCGAGCATTCCCGCCAGCAGACCTGACGGCCTGGTTCGGTAGCAATGTCCGGTCGGCGAGGTCAGCATGACACTCCGGTCCGGGTTCGAGATATGCAACCACTGACCGGAATGCTTGAGGCGGTGATGGTTTCGACAATACGCACTCAGATTCGACGCCACGGTCTTTCCACCACAAGTGGGATCGCGATGATCAAAGGGCTCAGTGTGATCAAGATCTGAATTCCATGCAGCGACATCGCAGTGCAACCACTGGCAGCTTCCTGCGATCACCCGCACCCAGGTGTCGAGGACAGCGCCGGGGCGGTAGACCGACGCCGAAGGAACAACGGGCGGAGGTACTGGCTCGCCCTCACCGGAAGACTCGAGCGCGGCATCGGCTGGTACCTTCACCTTCCGAATCAGCGCACCCGCGGCGATGTCACGCGCATGCTCTGCACTGATCACTCCATAACCGTCGAGGTGAGCGGGTTCGTCTGCACCTGGTGCGTCACCGCCCTGAAGCGTTGATTCCAGCATGACCACGTGAACCAACGGCCGACGCACCACCACAATCCCGCTTCGATCTTGTGGGCACTCGTCCCGGCCGCAATCGCACGGCAGAATCGTCGACCCGGATACCAACGCTCCCAATGCGTCAGCTCGTCGTTGCTCGTACCTACGGGAATCGTGTCGACACACCGACATTGCCAACTCCCGCAACCGACGGTCGAAAGCCCGTGCTTCCTCCGCCGGAATACTCCCCAATATCCGCGCCATTCCGTCCTCGGCAGCGCTCACACCCACGAACCGATCAGCCAGGGCGCGGCGTCGACGTTCGCGTATCCCCTCGGGATCCACCACGGCGACGATCCGGTCGATAGCCGCTGTCAATCGGCGACCCGTCAAGCCGGTACCGCCAGGCATCGGTGGCGCCGAGATCTTCTCGAGGAGTTGCCGTTCCACCTCGTCGATCAAATCGTCGGCTACGTTGGCCGTAGCGGAGTCGATCAATCCGACTCGATACAGATCCAGTTCTCCGCGCGCCATGGCGGCACGCGTGCGATGGAGGCGAGTCTTGAGAGAAAAGCCGAGACCGATCAACTTTCCCGCTGCGGCACGGCCCATGGTCAATGCCGCGCCGAGCTCGGCCTCAGCCAGTTCGTGAGCGGTAGACGACCAAGCACCGTTATCAGTGTGGTCAGCGCTGCGACGCTCGAAAAACTCGGCAATGGCAGCCAGTTTCCGTTCCACGAGCATCGATTCGCGCGCATGCAGATCGGCGATGAGATCGATGAGGGCGCAGTCGGATTCAGCACCGGACAGCTGCGCTGCGGTACCCGAACTTCCTACTCCGTCATCGAACATTCCTCAACATTATTCGAATATACGTTCGATATCCATGATTTCCAGGAATCAGTCCGAACAATCCTGATTGACCGAAAATTGTTGCGGAGCAACCTTTGCGGCCACTCGTGTTCCGGCAACGGATTCCCCTACTGAACCAGGGCGTTGATAATGCGGGCAGCTTCGGCCGGGTAGATAGGGCGGTCGGACCCACCACTCAATACCCAGTGGACTGGACTACCTTCGTCTAGGACTCGGAGTTGCACGTCGAGCGGAACGCATCGATGTCAGCCGAGTCGACTCCAAAGACATGGACAATCTCATGCCCAGGTCGCCCCTCGAACTCGAAGATGTTCTCTACGACCTCGAGCAACTCGACGCTTCCCAACGTGACGCCGAGTTCCTCCGCGAACTCGCGCCGCAGCGCTGCCTCGGCCGTCTCACCGAACTCGATACCGCCACCGATCAATCGATGAAAGTTCTCCCCCGTGACAGAGTCCGTGCCGTCGAGTATGAGTATGTGACCGGAACGGACAGGTATCCCCAGTGAGATGTTACGAATTGACGACATACGACACAGTTTAGGTGGCCAACTCGAACACCATTTTGAATCCGACGACGGCGAATATCACCAAAAGTGATGGGGTGGGCGCAAATACGACTTGGACTTGCCGAGACTCCCGATGACAGACTCGAACACCATTCCCGGACAAAAGAACCCATTGAGGAACCGATGAACGACGCAAGTACCTGGACCGCACGACTCGCCGCACTCGACCTGACGCTCCCGCCTGTTGCCACCCCCGCAGGCTCATACCTCCCCGCCGTTCAGACGGGGTCATACGTCTACACGTCGGGGCAATTGCCGCTCGTCGACGGCACTACGACGTGCATCGGCAAGTTGGGCGAGGGCGTCTCCGTCGAAGACGCCGCCCAGGCGGCGCGGTTGTGCACTCTCAACGGACTCGCGGCAGTCGATGCCTTAGTCGGGCTCGATCGCATCGTTCGGGTCGTCAAGGTCGTTGGATTTGTTGCTTCCGGATCCGGATTTTCGCAGCAACCCCAGGTGATCAACGGTGCGTCCGACCTGCTGGCCGAGATCTTCGGTTCGGCTGGACAACACGCCCGCTCTGCGATCGGCGTCGCCGAACTACCCCGAAACAGTGCCGTCGAGGTCGAGTTCGTGTTCGAGGTATCGGACAGCATCTGATCGGTCTGCCACACCCCGAAGGGGCGGCGGTTGCCAACGCAACCGCCGCCCCTTCGTCTGTGAGGACTTTCAGGCACTGAGCCCAGTCGTCGAACCTGCTGTCACCAACCGCGCTCTGCGAGGCGGTGTCCGACGGGCAGGTCGTCGACGTTGATACCGACCATTGCCTCGCCGAGTCCGCGCGAGACCTTGGCGAGCACGTCCGGGTCGTCGTAGAACGTGGTGGCCTTGACGATGGCCTCGGCGCGCTGCTTCGGGTTGCCGGACTTGAAGATGCCCGATCCGACGAACACGCCCTCGGCGCCGAGCTGCATCATCATCGCAGCGTCTGCCGGGGTGGCGATGCCGCCGGCGGTGAACATGGTGACAGGCAGCTTGCCGGCCTTGGCGACCTCGACGACCAGTTCGTACGGGGCCTGCAGTTCCTTGGCGGCTACGTACAGTTCGTCCTCGCTCAGCGAGGTCAACCGGCGGATCTCGCCGCGGATGGTGCGCATATGGGTGGTGGCGTTGGAGACGTCTCCGGTGCCTGCTTCACCCTTCGAGCGGATCATGGCCGCGCCTTCGTTGATGCGACGGAGCGCTTCGCCGAGGTTGGTGGCGCCACAGACGAAGGGAGCGGTGAACTTCCACTTGTCGATGTGGTTGGCGTAGTCGGCCGGGGTCAGGACCTCGGACTCGTCGATGTAGTCGACGCCGAGGCTCTGCAGGATCTGCGCTTCGACGAAGTGACCGATGCGTGCCTTGGCCATGACGGGGATGCTGACGGTGGAGATGATGCTGTCGATCATGTCCGGGTCGCTCATGCGCGAGACGCCGCCCTGTGCGCGAATGTCTGCGGGGACCCGCTCGAGTGCCATGACGGCGACGGCGCCTGCGTCTTCGGCGATCTTGGCCTGCTCAGCGGTGACCACGTCCATGATCACACCGCCCTTGAGCATTTCAGCCATGCCGCGCTTGACGCGGGCGGTGCCGATGGCGGTGGTGGGGGCAGAGTCGGGGGTGCTCACAGCAAACTCCTGCAGTAGTGGCGTGACGAAAGAAACGAGGCACGGCGAACACACGAGTTCATTCGCTCGGAGGCCTCTGGCCAGAACTCTAGGACTAACCGGCCTTCGATTCCGTATCCAATTTGCCATTGCTGGCCTTAAACTGCCCGCGAGCACTGAACGACCGAACGATCAGCGGATGGAACGCACTTCCGGATCCTCGGTACCGTCCGCGATCGTCGCCGCTTCCACCAGGAGGTTTGCCAGATCCAACGGGTAGACCGGCTCACCGGACTTGGCCAATTGGCGGATCTCGTCGGCGCTGCACCAGCGATGGCCGGTGATGGCACGCTGCTCCAATTCCGTGTGGCCTTGGAAGACCGGCTCGAAGCCGTGAGTGCGCGTAGCGAAGAACAGCTCTTCCGAACGGATCAGCTCACCGTCGAACGGGAAGATCGCCACCCGACGCCAGAGCGGACCTCGCAGATTCTCCGGATCCACGACGAATCCGGTCTCCTCCTCGATCTCACGAACGGCAGCCGCTCGCAGATGTTCGCCGCGTTCGAGCCCGCCGCCGACGGTGAACCAGAAGTAAGTGTTCGGGATCTTGGGATCGTGCCCGCGCAACAGCAGCACCCGATCTTCCTCGTCCAGCATCACCACGCGGGCAGAGGTCCGTGACGTATCCACGGTGATGCCCTCGGGCACCGCCGCCGCGGTCGTGCGCTCCGATATCTCGAAGTACTGAGGTAGCGGTGCCGTTCCCCCGAGGTGCAGCCAGCGAACAAGTCGACGCGTACGCAACGCGAGAGTGTCGCGCACCGCGTCGTTGTGGAACCGCCGAGCGATCAGGACCCTCGCCTCGGCATCGGCCAACTCGGCCACCAGTTGAGGTCGCAGCGACGTCGTGCCGTAGGCAGCGAGAGCATTGGACAGCCGGTTCTCGGCAAGCTCGCGATCCTGACGATCCGCACGTTCGGCGGCGTCCGCCAAGGTGACGAATCTGCGGGCGTCGTCGGCGCTCATGTCCACAGCCGCCGCGCGGACAACCGCGGCACGACGGGACAGAGCCGCATCGAGCGCCAACCACGACTGATCCGAACGCACATGCAGTCGATCGAGTCGGTTCGCCGTCCCGTACGCCCACAGTCCGACGACCAGGACGACGGCAGCGACGAGCCCGAGAATGAAGATTGTCAGAGCGGAGAAGGTCATGAACCCACCACGCGTACGCCGGTGCCGCCAACCGTGACGGTCTCGTAGACACGCAGGATCTGTTCGGCCACCACCGGCCAGTCGTATTCGGCAACAACACTTGTCGCGGTGTTGACCAGCGCGCGTCGTCGATCCGGGTCACCGAGAACGGAATCGATTGCCTCGGCCAAGGCATCGGAGTTCCCGATGGGGACCAGCAAGCCGGCCTGACCGTCGCGAAGAACACGGCGAAAAGCGTCCAACTCACTGGCCACGACGGCAGTGCCAGCCGCCATGGCCTCGACCAGCACGATCCCGAAGCTCTCACCGCCGAGATTGGGCGCGCAGTAGACGTCCGCACTGCGAAGCGCCGACGCTTTCTCCTCGTCACTGACCTGCCCGAGCAGGCGGAGATGCTTGAAGTACTTGCCCGCCTCTTTGCGGAGTTTCTCCTCGTCGCCGCGTCCGACCACGATCACTTCGAGATCCGGGTGACGCTCGACCAACTCCGGCAGTGCGCCGAGGAGGACGGCCATCCCCTTGCGCGGTTCGTCGTAGCGACCGAGGAACAGAATGGTTCCACCTTCGCGCGGGTAGCCGGGCAACAGATCGGCCTCGGCAAACGCTGCGACATCGACGCCGTTGGGGATCTCGACCGCGTCGGATCCGAGAGACTCGACCTGCCAACGACGCGCCAACTCCGAGACTGCGATCCGGCCGCTGATCTTCTCGAGATACGGAGCCAAGACACCCTGAAACGTGCTCAGCACCAACGACTTCGTGGTCGACGTGTGGAAGGTGGCGACGATCGGGCCTTCCGCGATGCGCAACGCGAGCATGGACAGACTCGGCGCATTGGGTTCGTGGATATGTAGAACGTCGAAGTCACCTTCCGCGATGAACTTGCGGAGGCGGTTGTTCGCCGTCGGGCCGAAAGACAACCGCGCAACAGAACCGTTGTAGGGAATCGCGACGGCTTTACCTGCGGAAACCACAAAATCCGGCAACTCGTCGTCATCGGACGACGGCGCAAGCACACTCACTTTGTGACCACGTTCGATCAGCACCTCGGCCAGATCCACCACGTGCGCCTGGACGCCGCCGGGGACGTCGAAGGAGTACGGGCAGATCATGCCGATTTTCATTCACCCTCCATGCGGGCGAGCCGCGATTCGGAAAGGTCCGAGCGCCACAGCGGTTGAAGCATGTGCCAGTCAGCGGGGTGCGCTGCGATGTTGACCGCGAAACGGTCGGCAAGTGCCTGCGTGGCCGGGCCGACTCCGCCGGATACGTCGATCGGCGGGTCGATCTTGAAACCCCAACCGTCGGGAGTGAACCAGCAGTGGACCGGAAGTAGCGGCGCGCCGGTGTCGATCGCGAGCTTCGCCGGGCCGGCGGGCATGCGAGTGGGTTCTCCGAAGAAGGTGACGGGCACACCCTTCTTCGCCAGATCGCGCTCCCCCAGCAAGCACACGATCTTGTTCTCGCGCAGATGCTTGGACAGTTCGACGAACGGAGGATGCTCCCCGCCGCTGAGCGGAAAGATCTCGAAACCGAGACTCTCGCGGTATTCGACAAACCGTTCGTACAGGGATTCGGGCTTGAGCCGCTCGGCAACGGAGGTCAACCCACCCCATTGCTGAACACACCACACGCCGGCCATGTCCCAATTACCGCTGTGGGGCAGCGCCAATACCGCGCCATGACCTGCTGCCATTGCTTTTTCCAGATGTTCCTGGCCCTCGACCAGCGCATGCAACGCCTTACCTGTCGCGACCAGGTCCATCGACGGTAGACGGAATGCCTCACGCCAGTACCGGGCGTACGAGCGCATAGAATCCTTGATCAACTGATCCGGAACTTCCTCCGGCGTCGTGCCCAGAACTCTCGCGAGGTTCTTCCTGAGTTGTTCGGGTCCGCCCTTGCGTACCGCGAAATCCGCTCCGGCGTCGAACAGCTTGACCGCCACCGATTCCGGCAGGCTTCGCACCAGACGCCAACCCGCGGCGTATCCCAGGTCGGTTGCACGCTCGGCAAAGCTCATTTCTCTGCCTCGCCGTCCGTGTCCGGCGCACCTTCGACCGTCGATGCGGCCGGGGCGATCGGCAGAAGTTCCCGAGCGCCAGGGGAATTGCGCACCGCGAGCACTCGCTGGAAGACCGTCACGATGCTTCCGGCGGCAAGTACCCACATCGCGATGTGGATTGCCCACGGAAGACCCATACCCGTCAGGCCGGATCCGACCAACACGATGATCAGTCGGTCCGGGCGCTCGATCCACCCGCCGTCCGCAGTCAGCCCGCTCGCCTCCGCACGCGCCTTCGCGTACGAGATGACCTGCGAGGTGACGAGGCAGATGAGCGTCGCGACGAGCAGCCACTTGCTGTTCTCGTGGTAGACCGCCCACCAGGCCAGGCCGGCAAAAATCGCGCCGTCGGCTACGCGGTCGCAGGTCGCGTCCAGTACGGCCCCGTACCGCGTTCCGCCGCCGCGAGCACGAGCCATTGCGCCGTCGAGCATGTCGAACATGACGAAGAACCAGATGAACATGGTTCCCCAGAACAGATGTCCGGACGGAAACAGCGTCACCGCACCGGCGACGCTTGCCACCGTGCCGATCACCGTCACCGAGTCCGGCGTCAGACCGGTCTTGACCAGCGCCTTCCCCATAGGTGCCGTCACCTTGGACACCGATGCGCGCCCGAAGAAGCTCAACACCGCAGGAACCCTCCCCGTCGTGAGTTCCGGTTCGGAACTCGTTGCAGCAATGCATCCTGCCATGAAGCCGGATGCGTCAACCTATTGTTGCCAGGCACCGGCGAGTAGTCCCCTGGTCTCCCGCAGCAATTGCGGCATCACCTTTACCCCACCGAGCACGGTGATGAAGTTGGCGTCGCCGCCCCAACGTGGCACTACGTGTTGGTGAAGGTGCTCGGACAGCGAACCGCCCGCAGCGGCACCGAGATTCAGGCCGACGTTGAATCCGTGAGGATTCGACACGCTCTTGATCACCCGCAACGCCTGCTGGGTGAACGCCATCAACTCGGCGCTCTCCTCCGGCGTCAGGTCTTCGAGTGCCGCAACCTTGCGGTACGGAACCACCATCAGGTGCCCCGGGTTGTACGGATACAGGTTCAGAACCGCATAGACATGCTCACCGCGGGCAACGATGAGCCCTTCTTCGTCCGACATCTTCGGAATGTCGATGAACGGTTCACCTGTCGTGCCCGGGG
The DNA here is from genome assembly GCF_030056935.1 of Rhodococcus sp. IEGM 1302. Classification (NCBI taxonomy): domain Bacteria; kingdom Bacillati; phylum Actinomycetota; class Actinomycetes; order Mycobacteriales; family Nocardiaceae; genus Rhodococcus; species Rhodococcus sp. IEGM 1302. Next base: position 80,884 of record NZ_JASHKY010000007.1, read on the forward strand.
TGTTGGGCGCCTCGGTGATGTACGACATCCGATGCGGCGACCAAATGCGCTGCAAATGGTCAGGGTCACCGACGCCGTGGTCGATCAGCGAACCCGGACCGTCGTCACCGGGGGCGCTCACTGCGCCACGCTTGGCTGCACCAGTTCGGCTGTCGGCGAGGCGTTCTCGCGGCGGCCGATCCACTCGGTGATGATCCGGACGGCGTCGTCGACGGGAATGCCGTTAATCTGGGTGCCGTCGCGGAAACGGAAGCTGACCGCGCCGGCCTCCACGTCACGCTCGCCCGCGAGGAGCATGAACGGGACCTTTTGCGTGGTGTGGTTACGGATCTTCTTCTGCATACGGTCGTCACTGAAGTCGACCTCGGCGCGAACACCGGCTGCCTTGAGCTTCTTCGTGACGTCGAACAGGTGATCGGCGAAGGCCTCGGCCACCGGGATTCCGACGACCTGCACCGGCGCCAGCCACGCCGGGAACGCGCCCGCGTAGTGCTCGGTCAGGACACCGAAGAACCGCTCGATCGAGCCGAACAGCGCGCGGTGGATCATGACCGGACGAGTCTTGACGCCGTCGTTGCCGGTGTATTCGAGCTCGAACCGCTCGGGCAGGTTGAAGTCGAGCTGGATGGTCGACATCTGCCAGGTGCGGCCGAGTGCGTCCTTGACCTGAACGGAGATCTTGGGACCGTAGAACGCGGCTCCGCCCGGATCCGGCACCAGAGTCAGGCCGGAAGCTTCGCCGACCTCGGCGAGCGTTGCGGTCGCCTCTTCCCAGACGTCGTCGCTACCGACGAACTTGTCCGGGTTCTTGGTGGACAGTTCGAGGTAGAAGTCGTCGAGGCCGTAGTCCTTGAGCAGGTTCAGAACGAACTGCAGGGTGGTGGTCAGCTCGTCGCGCATCTGCTCACGGGTGCAGTAGATGTGAGCGTCGTCCTGGGTCATGCCGCGCACGCGGGTCAGGCCGTGGATGACGCCGGACTTCTCGTAGCGGTAGACCGAGCCGAATTCGAAGAGCCGCAACGGCAATTCACGGTACGAGCGTCCGCGAGCACGGAAGATCAGGTTGTGCATCGGGCAGTTCATCGGCTTGAGGTAGTAGTCCTGGCCCGGCTTGCGCACGGTGCCGTCCTCGTTCAGTTCCTCGTCGACGTGCATCGCCGGGAACATGCCGTCGCGGTACCAGTCGAGGTGACCGGAAACCTCGTACAGATGCCCCTTGGTGATGTGCGGAGTGTTGACGAACTCGTAGCCCGCCTCGATGTGGCGGCTGCGCGAGTAGTTCTCCATCTCGGTGCGGATGATGCCGCCCTTGGGATGGAACACCGGCAGACCCGAACCGAGCTCGTCGGGGAAGCTGAAGAGGTCCAGTTCGGTACCGAGCTTGCGGTGATCACGACGCTCGGCCTCGGCGAGCAGTTCGAGGTATTCGTCCTGAGCCTCGGTGGACTCCCACGCGGTGCCGTAGACACGCTGAAGATCGGCGTTGTCCTGGTTGCCACGCCAGTAGGCGGCGGAGCTTCGGGTCAACTTGAAGGCCGGGATGTGCTTGGTGGTCGGAATGTGCGGGCCGCGGCACAGATCGGACCAGATCTTGTCGCCGGTACGAGGATCGAGATTGTCGTAGATGGTCAGCTCGTTGCCGCCCACCTCCATGATCTCGGGATCGTCGATACCGGACTTGTCGTCGATCAATTCGAGCTTGAAGGGCTCGTCGGCCAACTCGACCCGAGCGTCCTCGATCGAATCGACGACTCGACGCGAAAAGCGCTGTGATCCCTTGATGATCTGCTTCATACGCTTTTCGAGCTTGGCCAGATCCTCCGGAGTGAACGGGCGGTCCACCGCGAAGTCGTAGTAGAAGCCGTCCTTGATCGGCGGACCGATGCCGAGCTTCGCGTCGGGGAATTCTTTCTGAACCGCCTGCGCGAGGACGTGGGCCGCGGAGTGCCGGATGACGCTGCGGCCGTCCTCGGTGGATGCTGCCACCGGCTCGACGTCGACATCGACCTCAGGTGTCCACGACAGATCCTTGAGCGTTCCCTCGCCATCGCGGACAACGACGATCACGTCGGGCCCCTTCGTGGGGTATCCGGCTTCGCGCACTACAGTCCCGGCGGTCGTCCCCGCGGGCACCCGAAGTGGGGCGGCTGAGTGCTCTGGCGCGGGACTGGTCACGGCGATGTGCTCCTAAAGGTATTGCGACAAGTTAGACAGGCGTCGTACCCACTGCGAGCACGCGCACGATCATGTTATCGGCCCTACCGACATGGTGAGACAACCGAGTGAAGGAAACCGGGCCGCGTTCAACTCACAGCGGCGACTCGAGCCACGAGTAGTCCAGGCCCACCCATGTCCCGATCAGGCCGAAAGTGCCGAGCACCCACAAAGTCGCCAGGACGATCACTGTGGTGAACAGAACGCCCAACCCTTTGACGAACAGCGACTGCTTGCCGAACCATTCCATGAACCGGTCGTATCGAGCCTTCGCGAAATGAAGGAGTCGATGTGCCCACGCGAACTCCGACGCCAGGATGCCGAGGCCGGCGAAAACGATGAGCCAACCGGGCCCGGGGTACGGAATAGCCACGATGCCGGCGGCGAACACGATCGTGCCCACGACTCCGACGCCGATGCGGTACGCAAGATTGAGGGTGGGCCGCGCGGCGATTCCCGCGCGCCACCGCTCCCAGCGGGACTCTGCGTCCTGGAAGACGGACAGGTCTGAATCGTCGACGGAAGAATCGACCTTTTCGGTACTCAAAGCAGTCACCTTTTCGGTCGCGAAATGTCTCTTCGACCAGGCTACCGAAATCGTCGCCCGGCGACCTGCGACGACGGTCTGCATCCCGAAATAACCGTGCCCTCGAACAGCTGTGCTCTCAAACGACTGAAGGCGTCCCCGATGATCGGGAACGCCTTCAGTGTTTTTCTGTGGTCCCGGCTGGGATCGAACCAGCGACCTTCCGCGTGTGAAGCGGACGCTCTCCCACTGAGCCACGGGACCGTAAGTCATACGAACGCATGCGCTCGAACGAGTTGGAACATTAACACGGCTGCGCGATGAATACGAATCACCAGGTTGGCATTCGTTTTGCTCCAGGCCGCTCCGAAATCTACGAATTCGAACTGATTTCAGACCGTATTCATCGCCAAGACGGACAGTTGCAACGCGCGCGACGGGCCGATTCGACTCCGAACACGCCACTGAGCTGGTGATTTGTGTGTATCCGACACGGTCGGCTAATGTTTCCAACGCACCGAGGAGAGCGAGCAGCTCCCCAAGCAACACGGTGCGATGCGGACGTGGCGCAGCTGGTAGCGCACAACCTTGCCAAGGTTGGGGTCGCGGGTTCGAATCCCGTCGTCCGCTCGAGAGGTGTGACTCAACCTTTTACGGTGGAGTGGCCGAGTGGTGAGGCAACGGCCTGCAAAGCCGTGCACACGGGTTCGATTCCCGTCTCCACCTCGCGCGATTAGCTCAGCGGGAGAGCGCTTCCCTGACACGGAAGAGGTCACTGGTTCAATCCCAGTATCGCGCACCACGTCAGGCCCTAGGGCCTGATGGTCAAGACCTGCTTGCAGGTCTGATAAGTTAGAAAAGTACTGAGTTCCGGTAACGGAGTTCATTGCTCATGCGGACGTGGCGCAGCTGGTAGCGCACAACCTTGCCAAGGTTGGGGTCGCGGGTTCGAATCCCGTCGTCCGCTCCATTTTTCTCCAGAACCCGCGCGATTAGCTCAGCGGGAGAGCGCTTCCCTGACACGGAAGAGGTCACTGGTTCAATCCCAGTATCGCGCACCATTTGAGAATGCAAGAAGCCGGAACCTCAGGGTTCCGGCTTTTTGCGTTCGAGCGCCGAACACACGGGCCGCAGTACTGACGCAAGCCCCCTCGGGAATCCACGTCAGTACTGCGGTTGATGTAGCTGATCAGATTGTTGTAACTGCTCAGTGAGAGAAGCGGTTCGCTGCCGAAGTCATCGCGCGCAGCGAGGACTCCGTCGACGACTCCGCAATACCCATCGCCCAGCTCCGACGGCCGTCGCACTCGGTGAAGATGAACGTCGCAGTGCGGTGGCCGATCTGGTGCTGATGGAAAGACAGGATCTCGAGCGAGATTCCCGCGTCGTGCAGCATCGACGTCATGGCCGAGATCGCGCCGGTCGAGGTGGCGGACGCTTTCTGGATACGCTCCCCCAGACCGAGAGTCGCTTCGAAGGTCCAACGACCCGGCGCAATCTTCTCGGAGGACCACGCACCCAGACGGATCGGGCCGCTCATAGCCGCATACGTGGACTCGAACTCGGTCCACGACATCGCTGAGCATTCGGCACGCAAGCCGGCGGGCAGAGATTTGCCGTGACGCGCCGCGAAGGGATCAGCAGCAGAAGAAGAATCAGAAGCGAAAGCGAAGTTGTAAGTCATGATCGTGGTCTTCCTGGAATGAAGTGGAGGACCAACTGGTAGCAAGACGACCCGCAGCGAGGGGTCGGTCCGATTCAGACCCCGCTACGGCGGCTTACTACGAGAATTCGCTTCATGAGAGACGAGGCTAGGCGGCCCGGTTCGAGAATGCAACCCAGACCGCCTCCGCACAGGTCAGACCTGAGCCGCTTTGTGCTCGGCGATGAGGGCGCGATACCACTCGAACGAGGTCTTCGGAGTGCGCTTCTGGGTGTCGAAATCGACGTGCACCAGGCCGAATCGCTCTTTGTATCCCGCAGCCCATTCGAAGTTGTCGAGAAGTGACCACACAAAATAACCGCGGACGTCGACACCGTCGTCCATTGCCGATCGGAGGGCGCGAAGGTGCGCATCGTGGTAGTCGATTCGTGCTTCGTCGTCGACGACGCCTGCGGCATCCGGGGCGTCGTGGAATGAACATCCGCTTTCGGTGATGTAGATCGGCGGCAGTGCGTCACCGAAGCGGGCGTGGAACGTCCGCAAGATCTCGCCCAGCCCCTCGGGAACGATCGGCCAACCGAAATCGGTTGTGGGATAACCGGTAATCGCGACAGGGGCAAAGGGCAGGCCCGGGGGCAGGTCGACTTCGAGCACACCTTCGGTCCCCTGGCCTTCCACCGGAGCAGCAATCATCGTCGGCTCGTAGTAGTTGATCCCGTACCAGTCGAGCGGCGCCCCGATGATTTTCAAGTCCTCGTCGACAGGACCGCTGAGCAGCTGAGCGAATTCGTCGGCCGGGTACTTCCCGACCAGAACCGGGTCGGCGAACATCCAATTGACGACGTGGTCGTAGATGTCGGCAGCCATCACGTCTTCCGGCGAATCCGAAGCGGCACGCACCGGAGCATGGTTCGAGGCGATTCCGATGTTCGTGCATCCGGTTGCCCGAAGCGCTTCGACAGCGAGTCCATGCCCGAGCAGCTGGTGATGTGCGGCTTGGAAAGCCTCGAACCCCAAGGCCAGTCCGGGGGCGTGAACTCCGAGGGCATGCCCGTAAAGCGTGTGCACAACTGGTTCGTTGAGCGGCATCCACATTCCGACCCGATCCGACAGCCGCTCGCCGACGACCTGCGCATACTCCCCCAGCCGATACGAGGTGTCGCGGTTCATCCAGCCGCCCTGCTCCTGCAAGGCAAGGGGCAGATCCCAGTGAAAGAGCGTGACAGCGGCAGTAATTCCCGCCGAACACAGTCGGTCGATCAGGCGGTCGTAGAAGTCGAGCCCCTTCGTATTCACTGCCCCCGATCCGGTGGGCAGAATGCGCGACCACGACAGAGACAGCCGATAAGCGTCGAGCCCGAGCTGATTCATCAGCTCGATGTCCGACTCCCAGCGGTGATAATGATCGGCAGCGACCGTCCCGGTGTCGCCCCCGACGACAACACCGGGACGGTCACAGAACTCGTCCCAGATCGACGGTCCGCGACCGTCTTCGGCCACTGCTCCTTCGATTTGATAGGCCGCAGTGGCGGTTCCCCAGACGAAGGAAGTCGGAAATTCTGGTGTCGGCTGCCGAGTCATGTCGGTCAGTTAATCAAAGAACCGTGCAAAACACGCAGCTTTGTTGGACACTCGACCAGTATCAAGATCCAGTACCGTTCGGCCTAACCGAACGAACGAGACAAAGGCCCTGCTTGATGACGGATAACACCCGCACCCTGACGAGGGCTCGGATCGCCACTTCGGTGGCCTTCGGACTTCAAGGATTTCTGCTCGCCGCCATTCTGACGCAGCTGCCGCAGTACAAGGACTTGTTCGAGCTGAGCGAGACACTGGTTGTGGTTGCGGTTGTCACCGTGTCCGTCATCGCCGGGCTCGGCAGCGTGCTCGCCGAGATGCTGGCCGTGAGAACGTCGAGCAAGATGACCCTGCGAACTGGGCTCGCCGTCATCGCAGTCTTCGGCGGGGCAACCGGAATTGCGCCCAACGCAGCGATGTTCTTCGTTCTCCTGGCGATCTACGGCATCGGACTCGGCATGGTCGACGCGGCCGCCAACATGCAGGCAGTCTCGATCCAACACGCCAAGGGCCGCTTCATCCTCTCCTCGTTCCATGCTTCCTGGAGCGTCGGAGCGATTGTCGGCGCCCTGTTCATCTCTGCTACCGCAGGCCTCGACATTTCGATCCGCGTCACGCAGGTGATCGCGGGAGTTGTTGTCGGACTGATGCTTCTGGCCTTCGGCCCGCAACTACTCGATCGGTCCGAGTCTCCGGTTGCCGAGGCAAACATCACGAGCACCGCGAAATTCGCGGTACCCACCCGCGCCTTCGTCCTCCTCGGCGTCGCGATGGCATTGTTCTACGCGGTCGACTTCAGCGTCGGAAACTGGTCGACTCTGTACGTCAAGGACGAACTGCTCGCCGACGCCGGGACCGCTGCCCTTTCCGTGGCGGCGTATCAGATCGCGGCACTTGTCGCACGACTGACCGGGGACTACTGGGTCGGGAAATTCGGTGAGACCACCGTCGTGCGGATCGGCTCTCTCATCGGCGTAGTCGGTATGACAGTTGTCGTCCTCGCGCAATCTCCCGCCGTTGCCATCGCCGGGTTCCTCATCGTCGGGCTCGGGGTACCGGTGATCGCTCCGATCTGCTTCAGCGCTGCCGGCAGGATGGCTCCCCCGGATCAGGTCGATGCGGTGATCGCACGCATCAACCTCTTCAACTACGTCGGCACAGTCGTCGGCGGCGGCATCGTCGGCGCGGTCGCCGCCTTCAGTGACCTTCGAATCGGGCTCCTGATTCCGCTGGCGTTCTGCGCGATCTTGATAGTTCTTGCTCCCGCGTTCGCACCGAAACGAGCCACAACTCCGGTCGCCGAGAACGCCGCTTGAGCATTGCGCCCGAGGAAAGTGGTGTACTTGATCGACCGAATTGTGTGCACGAGAGGCAGAAACTGACGTGACGATCACCGTTGACCGGGCCGGGATCTGGGATTCCGAAGCAATAGCCGACGTGGCAGCGGTGACATTTCCACTGGCGTGTCCGCCGGACGCATCCGACGACGACATCAGTGCCTTCATCGACAACGTTCTCTCCGTCGACAAGTTCTCCGAGTACCTGACCGATCCGACGCGAACCGTTCTCAAGGTCATTCGCGACGGTTCGATCGTCGGCTACGCGATGCTTGTCGACGACGAGCCCTCCGACCCGGACGTCAAAGCTGCTGTGACACTTCGCCCGACAACGGAACTGAGCAAGTTGTACGTGCTTCCGGGTAACCACGGGACCGGCGCGGCAGCATCCTTGATGGACGCGGTTGTCGACCACGCACGACGCAGCGGAAGTGCCGGGATCTGGCTGGGCGTCAATCAGGAGAACCTGCGCGCCCAGAAGTTCTACGCAAAGCACGGTTTCACACAGGTCGGCACGAAGACTTTCCTCGTGGGCGCACAACTCCACCACGATTTCGTGATGGAGCGCCCCGTCAGCTGACAGGCGTGCAGACTAGCCGGCCGCGACCTCGAAACGAGAAAGTGCGAGCAGGCGCGAGGTCGCGCGCAAGTACTTCTTCTTGTACCCACCGGCGAGCATCTCGGGGGTGAAGATCTCGTCGAGGCGTGCGCCGGAAACGGTGACCGGGATGCTCGCGTCGTACAGGCGGTCGGCGAGAACCACGATGCGCAGTGCAACGGACTGATCCGTTGCCGGGTGGACACCGTCGATGAACACGGCCTTCACACCCTCGACCAGCTTGTTGTACCGCGACGGGTGCAGGGTGCTGAGGTGCTTGCACAGCTCGTCGAAGTTGTCGAGCGTGGCGCCGTCGATGGCGTCGGCCCGAGAAACCAACTCCTCCGAGGAGATGGGCTCGGGTGCGGGCGGGAGATCGCGGTGACGGTAGTCGGGGCCGTCGACGCGAATCGTCTCGAAGATCGAGCCGAGCTTCTTGATCTCGCGCAGGAAGTCCTGGGCGGCGAAGCGACCCTCCCCGAGCTGGCCCGGAAGCGTGTTCGACGTCGCGACGATGGACACGCCGCGCGCGGAAAGCTCCGAAAGGAGGCGGGATACGAGCATGGTGTCGCCCGGATCGTCGAGCTCGAACTCGTCGATGCAGAGAACGCTGTGGTCGGCGAGCGCTTCGACCGCCTTGTTGAAGCCGAGAGCGCCGACGACGTGTGTCAGCTCGACGAAGGTTCCGAAAGCCTTCGGCGACGGAACGCTGTGGAAGATCGACGCCAGCAAGTGAGTCTTACCGACACCGAACCCGCCGTCGAGGTACAGGCCGGCGCCGGTCGCCTGGGTCTTCTTGCCGAACAGTCCGCGGCGTCCACCACTACGGATCTTGGTGACGCGCTTGGAGAATTCCTCGGCCTTGGCGACAGCAGCTGCCTGGCTCGGTTCCTTCGGATCAGGAATGTAGGAGGCAAAACTCACCTCGTCGAACATTGCGGGAGGCACCATTTGAGCTACCAGTTGATCGGCGGGTACCACCGGGCTGCGATCGACAAGACGTTCATGCATCCGTCAAGGGTATCTACGTGATGTGATCTCTCATGTGCACCGTATGGATATTGCGACCTACTTCACACCAGGCCACGAAGACGAACTCCGCGGCTTGTACGCCTATCCGGAGAACCTCTCGCAACCCTGGATGCGCGTGAACTTCGTTTCCAGCATCGACGGGTGCGTCTCCGTCGACGGAGTGAGCCATGGACTGGGCACACCGGCCGACAAGTCGGTATTCGGGATCTTGCGCGAACTCTGTGACGTCGTCCTCGTCGGCGCAGGCACAGCGCGAGCCGAGAACTACGGGGGTGTGCAGGTCTCGGACGAAGCCCGGGCGCGACGAAAGGCGAGCGGCCTCGCTCCGGTCCCACCGATCCTCGTCGTCTCGGCGCACGCGTCGATCGACCCCGAAAGCCGACTCCTTCGCGATACCGAAGTTCCACCGATCCTTGTTGTCGGTCGCGACGCGGACTCCGCGGCAATTTCGGCGCTGAGATCTGCCGGAGCGCACGTGGAGGTGACGGACTCACCGAACGTCACCAGCGGCGACATCGACAGGGCCTTGTCGGCTCGCAAGCTCCGTCGCGTGCTGTGCGAGGGCGGACCGTCACTTTTCGGGCAGTTGATCGAGGACAATGCCGTCGACGAACTCTGCATCACCACGTCACCTCAACTGGTGGGGAGCAAAGTCGGCCGAATCTCACTCTCCCCCAACGCAATGCCCACCGCCATGCGTCCCGCGCACATTCTCGGTGATACGGACGGCACGATCCTCACTCGATGGGTTCGTCAGCAGCCACTTCGGTGAACCTGGCACTCTGGTCGGCATGCGCAGAGTTGCTTTGATGGCCGTCGTCCTCGCGACGTGTTGTGCGTGCGGCGCCGGTCCGTCGCTTCGGCCCGCCGTCGCGGTCGAAGGCCGCACCGACGGCAGCCCTGCCCAGAGCGAGGGACCGTCGCCCGATGCGCCGCCGGTTGACCCTGGCGTCCCGACCGATGACATACCGTGGCGAGACTGCACCGGCACGTCACTCGCCGACCAGGCTCTCGCGGCGTCGAGCGCCGGCGTCATTCTCGAATGCGCGGAATTCAATGCCCCCATCGACGTGACCGGCGCCATCGACGGCAACTTCACTGCCGGCTTGACCCGCGCTCGGACCTCGTCGACGCCTGCCGACGCGTATCCGATCGTGTTCACATCGGGCACCGATCGTTCGTCGGGAAACTCTCTGGCCATGCTCGCCGCTTCCGGCTTGAACACGGTTCTCGCCGAACATCCGGTGGTTGCCCTCGATCGCCGCGGAATCGACAGGTCCACCGCAATCGACTGCATGACGCCGGAGATTCGGCGCGGACTTCACGATCTGGGCCAATTCGACTCGGACACCACCGGTGACGCCGCCGATGCGGTCGCGGCTCTCGGTCACGACGCCACCATTGCCTGCACGGACTACCTCGACCCTCAAGAACTGAAGTTCGGCGCCGACTCCGCAGCCGAGGACATCGACGCTCTACGTACACGGTGGGGCGTCGAGACCATCGCTCTGTGGTCTGCAGGGTCCGGCTCGGACATCGCGCTGAGCTATGCGGCAGCCCACCCGAACAACCTCGCGAGATTGATCCTCGATTCTCCCGCTCCGGTGGCCACCGACGCTGCGACCGAGGCCGAAAGCCGCGTGCAGGGCGAGGAAGCGGCATTGGCGGCATTCGCTCAGCGATGTGTGGCGCTGGGGTGCTCGCTCGGACCTGATCCGAAGAAATCGGTCACGGACTTGATGGAGCGCGCTCGCGCCGATGAATTCCAGCCGCTGTCCGCCGCTGCGGTGTCGAACGCGATTTCGGCCAGCCTGTGGACTGCCGGAACCAACCGTGAGCAGGAGACCCGCTCACTGTCCGACGCTCTGTCCGCGCTCGGTACCGGCAACGCTTCGCCGATTCGAGAGCGCGCCGCCCGGGCGGAGAACGAGGTGGACGGCGACGGCCAGTTCATCGGACGGTGCACCGACGGCATGCAATGGCCGGGCATCGGGCGTGCGCGCGAGCTTGCGGACACCTGGGGCACCAACTATCCGGTGTTCGGGCGAGAAGCCGCGCTCGGGTTGCTGGCGTGCGCCAGCTGGCCGTCGACCGCCAACTCCCCCCTGCCGAATCAGTTGAAGCCCCCAGTCCTCGTGCTGAGCGGTCAGGGTGACCCGGCCGTCGGGAACTCCGGACTCTCGACCGTCACCGGCGTCGTGACCAATGCAGGATCGCGCTTCGCAACTCTGGACTGGCAAGGTGCGGGTCACCCCGCGGCACAATCCACCTGCGCTCAACAGGCGATGCGCCTCTACCTCAGCGACGCCTCCCTGCCCAGTAACGGAAGCGTGTGCCCGGCCTGACTCGGGCGCTCGTCCACCACGACCGAAAAGGGGTGCATCCCCCGATCACACCCTGCTCCGGTGTACCGTGCCGAAGTGTTCCTTCGACAGCTCGAGCCGCGTACCGGGCGGACAACCCAACAAGTCGTCAACTTCGTTTTGTGGCCGATCGCCGTGATGACAGTGCTCAATCGTGTCATCGTCACAGCAGTCAACGGCGCCATCACCGATGACTTCCGACCGGTCTACAACGCCGCGCTGGCGTTCTGGAACGGGCGCGACGTCTACACCGCAGATTTCAACTCCGTAGACCCCCATTACCTGTACCCACCATCGGGTTCCTTGTTGATGGCCCCCCTGGCGATCCTCGATCCCGAGCGCTCACGGTGGCTGTTCATCGGTGTCAATGCCGTCGCCATTCTCGTGGCTCTCTACCTGCTGTTGCGCTTGTTCGACCTGACGATCAGTTCCATCGCGGCGCCGATTCTGGTGCTCGGCGCGTTCATGTCGGAGACGGTCACCAACACGTTGGTGTTCACCAACATCAACGGCCTCGTCCTGCTCGGCGAAGTTGCCTTCCTCCTGTTGCTGATGCGCAAGAAGGACCTGTGGGCCGGCGCCGCGATCGGTCTCACCATCGCAGTGAAACCCACTCTCGCGCCGCTGCTCCTGCTGCCACTCGTTCGCGGTCAGTGGAAGGTGTTCGTCACCGCCCTGGGCATCCCGTTCATTCTCACGGTCGTGGCATGGCCGCTGGCGTCGGATCCGATGGACTTCGTCCGCCGCACCGTGCCGTACCTGCTCGAATCTCGTGACTACTTCAACAGTTCGATTGTCGGAAACGGCGCTTACTTCGGTCTGCCCGAATGGTTGATCCTGCTCTTGCGCGTCGTGTTGGCCGCCATGGTCGTCGTTTCTCTGTGGCTTCTGTACCGCTACTACCGCAACGACGAACTGTTCTTCCTCACCACCGCGACCGGTGTGATCATGACCGCGTCGTTCCTGCTGCCCTCGCTCGGCCAGATGTACTACTCGATGATGCTGCTCCCGCTCCTGATGTCCGTGGTGCTCAAGAACTCGGTCATGCGGAACTGGCCGGCCTGGCTCGCCGTCTACGGCTTCATGACGTTCGACAGCTGGTGGTCGAACCGCTGGCCGACCTTCGGCCGGGCGGCCGAATACACCAAGAGCACCCTCGGCTGGAGCCTTCTGCTGATCGTGATCTTCTGTGTCCTCGGATACCGGTATCTGGTCGCGCGTCGAGAGGGCCGCTTGGATCGGGGAATCGATCCCGCGTACCTCCTCGATCCCCCACTCGATACCGTCTCACCTGCCGACGAAGCCGAAACGGCGACAAAGCATTAGCGTGGAGGCATGAGTTCTTCACACGATGGCATCGACAGCACACCTGAGGTCACGTACACCGAGAGCGAGTGGCGCGAAAAACTGACGCCGGAGGAGTTCGCCGTCCTGCGCCAAGCCGGCACCGAACGCCCCTTCGTCGGCGAGTACACCGACACCACCACGGAAGGTGTCTACTCCTGCCGGGCCTGCGGAGCCGAACTGTTCCGCAGCACCGAGAAGTTCGAATCGCACTGCGGGTGGCCGTCCTTCTTCGATCCGGCGGATTCGGATGCTGTGATCCTGAAAGAAGACAGCTCACTCGGGATGCGCCGCGTCGAGGTCATCTGCAAGAAGTGCCACAGCCACCTCGGTCACGTCTTCGAGGGCGAGGGATACCCGACGCCGACCGATCAGCGGTACTGCATCAACTCGATCTCGCTGGTCCTCAAGCCCGCTCAGTAGCCAGGTCGTGGGCTACCCCGTATCACTGGTAGCCCACGATTCGAGACTTTCCACTCAGAAGTCCCAGTTCAGCGCAGTCGGGCTCAGACCGGCCGCATTCAGGTCCTCGTTGCGAGCGACAAGTCCGTCTTTGACGGAACCGATCCCGCCACCGATCGCGCCGGAAGTGATGTCCGTCAACGCGGCGTCGCCGCCCGTGACCTCCTTCGTCACGATCGCAGCGGACGCTCCCGAGACCGCGTCGTCGAAGGCACCTCGCGCGATCTCCTGCAACCTCGAACCGGTCGGAAGCGGATTCGGGTCAGGGCCGACACGATCCGGCGTCGTCTTCAACCCTCCGTTCGCAAGTCCCTTGATGAAACCGTCGCGCCCCTCGGTCACGACCTTGCCACCGTCGATCGACTGGCGATGATCCATCGTCATCTGCCCGAGTTGAATGGCGAGGCCGGAGAAGACGGCAGCGGCAGCTTCCACTGCCGCAGCCTCGATCACTCGTATCAACAATTGCTGCAACAACATTCGGACCGTGAGTGTTGTTGCGACCTCAGCCGCCACGACCCCGGCGGTACTGACACCCAGTGTCGGGACAGCAGCCGCCACCATGGCGGCAATCTCGAGCGCCAGTGCGCCCAGCGCCGCGAGGATCGACAGTTTGGTGTACTCGATGTCCGTGCCGGTATCGGTGCATGACTGACCCAGTTCGCCCGCGGCAGAGGACAACCGCTCGAAGACCTCCGCAACTCCCCCGGCCTCGGACCAATACCGAGACAACGAGTCGCCGGCTCGACCGTCGATCGATGCCAGTACTGCCTGCAATCCGTAACCACCGGCAGCGGCCGAAGCCTCGATCCGATCAGCCGCGCCTGACCAGGCATCACCCAACCTCCACAGTGCCGTTTCGTCTCCTTGCGGCCAGTCACTGCCCACCGCGACCGACGCAACCGCCTGTAACCAGCCTGGAATCTCGAGTCCCATCAGAGCCCACCCGCCATGTCGTCGGCAAGCGAGGTGTCGATCGATTCGAAACGATCGGTGATCTCGATCAGCGTGGCGGTCAATTCGCGCAGCGCGCCCGCGACCAGCGTCATCCCACCGACTGCTGACTCAGCACCGGGAACATATGCGCCTGAGAATGCGGATCCGAACTGGTCAGCGCCCCAGCAACCCTCTTCGGCGGCGACCACTGCGTCGAGAGCGCTCCGCGCCTCGTCGAGATCGGCAGCGACCACCGCGAAGGCTGGTGCAGCACTTTTCATCGCGGCCACATTCACGCCCAGTTCAGACATTGCCGGAGCTCCTCAGAACGGTGCGGTCCCAGTTCTCGTCGCAGGAAGCCGGTGTGGAGCTCGGACGAGGTTCGAGAATCTCGCGCAATCCGAGCACGCCCGGAACCAGGTCCGGCAAGTCGATTCCGGCCGCCTCCGTGAGCGGCTTCGTCATCTCGGCAACCTGTCGGCGTATGTCTTCTGCCGCAGACGCGGCCGTAGCCAGGATCAGATTCCCCAACGCTGCCGGCGAATGCTTGGCGTAAGAACTCCCCGAGAGATCGACTCCCACCACCGCCCCCGAGGCGTCGACGACGATTTCCACGCTGCCGTCACTCGAACGCGCGCTCGCCGTCGCTCGAGCGATCCTCTCCTGCAAGTCCGCCAGCGATCGAGTCCGCTCCAACAGAACGTGCTGCATCGAATCGATCTGGGCCCGAAGTACTTCGACTTGCCCCCGCATCGAACCAACATCCGCTGCACTCACGATGGCCCCCACCTTCGATAGATCGTGACACCTGATTCAGGCGCTCACGAGGTTCGACGCGAGAGGTGGCCGATCGGTTCCGTCAGCGTGAACGAAGCACGGGCGGATCGAACGCCTTGACCGGCGGCAGGGCCCCGTCGAATTTCTCGATCTGCACCAGAACGTGCTGGCCGGTGCACCCGTGCGAGAGTGACGACGTACCGATGTCCGGTGTCAGAACGTTGGGATTGCCGTGCACGCACAGAGAGTCGGGATCGGCAGGATCGAGCGGGTCGTACCAGGCACCGGTGGAAAGTTGGACGACGTCGCTCCGCAAGTCCGAGTCGACGATCACACCAGCAAGGCACGCTCCGCGATCGTTGAACACCCGCACCACGTCTCCTGCCGAGACGCCGCGCGCGGCCGCTGCATCGGGGTGCATACGAATCGGCTCGCGTCCCTGAATCTTCGACGCCTGGCTCGCAGCGCCGTGATCGAGTTGGCTGTGCAGACGCGTCTTGGGCTGATTGGCGATCAAGTGAAGCGGGAATTGCGAGGCTCGCGGTCCACCCAGCCACTCGTCGGGCTCGTACCAGCGCGGATGGCCGGCGCAGTCGTCGTAGCCGAAGGACTCGATGGTCTCGGAGAAGATCTCGATCTTCCCACTCGGAGTCGAGAGCGGATATTTCTCGGGATTCTCACGGAAGTCACCGAAGAGCACGAGGTTGTCTTCGGTTCGCATCCGGTAGTGCCCTTCTGCCCAGAAGTCCTCGAACGTCGGTGTGTTGCCGCCGTCTGCATCGACGAACGGCCGCCATTGAGCGTAGAGATGCTCGATCCACTCCTGTGAGGATCGCCCCTCTGTGAACTGTTCCCCGAATCCGAGCGCAGAAGCCAGAGCGGCAAACGTGTCGTAGTCGTCACGCGAGTTCTCGAAAGGTGGAACGACCTGCTGCATCGCGACCAGAAGCGGGTCGTTTCGAGTGCAGCTCAGGTCATTTCGTTCGAGCGAGGTGGTCGACGGGACCACGATGTCGGCGTTGCGGGCCATCGGCGTCCAGTACGGATCGTGAACGACGATCGTGTCCGGACGCGCAAATGCCCGTCGCAGCCTCGGGAGATCCTGATGGTGGTGAAACGGATTGCCACCGGCCCAATAGACCAACCGGATGTCAGGATAGGTCAGGCGTCGGCCGTCGTAGTCGAACTCCTCCCCGGGCGAAAGCAGCAGGTCGGAAATCGCGGCTACCGGAATGAAATCCGACACCGGATTCACACCTTGCGAGAAGGTCGGCAAGGGATACGGCACCGGAGCCAGACCCGGCTCGTTCATCGAACCGTAGCCGTGCCCGAAACCTCCACCCGGAAGCCCGAATTGGCCGAGCATCGCTGCGAGTGTCACGCCCATCCACGGCGCCTGTTCACCGTGTTTGATGCGTTGCAACGACCACGTGACGGTCACCAGCGTCCGGCCAGACGCCATTCTCCGAGCCAGGTCGGTGATGAACTCCGCCGACACACCGGAGATCTTCTGCGCCCAGCGCGGATCCTTCGGTACACCGTCGGAACGTCCGAGCAGGTAATCCTCGAAGCGTTCGTAACCGACGCAGAAACGGCCCAGGAAATCGCGATCGTGCAGGTCCTCCGACGCCAGGACAAACGCCAGGGCAAGCATGATTGCAACGTCGGTTCCCGGAACGGGTGCGATCCACTCGCAGTCACCCTCGACGTCGTCACGCAACGGACTGAAGGAGACGATCTTTCCGCCGCGGGCACGAAACGCGTCGAGCGCCCCGCGCGTCGGATGATCACTCGTACCACCGGCATTGACTCCGGTGTTCTTGATCGGCACTCCCCCGAACGAGACGAGGAGATCGGAGTGCTTCGCGATGACGTCCCACGACGTGGAGCGCGCGAACAACTTCCAGTGCGTTCCGACCACACGCGGCATGATGACACCGGTGGCACCGAGCGAGTAGCTGTGAACTGACTTGGTGTATCCACCCAGCTGATTCAGAAATCGGTGAACTTGGCTCTGCGCGTGATGGAATCGGCCGGCGCTGGCCCAGCCGTACGAGCCGCCGAAGATCGCGTTGTTTCCGTGCGCGTCGACCACGCGACGCAGTTCACGCGAGAGGAGTTCGGTCAGTTCGTCCCAGGAGACCGAGACGAATTCGTCGGCTCCACGTCGGTCGCTGGGACCCGGCCCGTTCTCGAGCCAACCCCGACGCACCGCCGGGCCCGAAACACGAGCCCGACTGCGCACCGAACCGGCGAGGTTCCCGAGCATCGGCGAAGGATTCGCATCACCCTCGTACGGATGCACGGCGGTCACCTCGCCGGCGACCGATTCGGCGGTGAACATTCCCCAATGGGACATGTGTTGACGACGCCGGTTCGGTGCAGTTGTCACAGAAACTACTTTCGAAGCAGATCAGGGAAGGGAAAGGACCAGCTTCTCGATGTCCACGCGCGGGCCGGTGAAGAACGGCACCTCTTCGCGAACGTGCAAGCGAGCTTCGGTGGCACGTAGATCGCGCATCAGATCGACGATACGAATGAGCTCGGGTGCTTCGAACGCGAGAATCCACTCGTAGTCCCCCAGGGCGAAGGCCGGGACCGTGTTGGCGCGAACGTCCTTGTACGAACGAGCAGCCATACCGTGATCGGCGAGCATCTTGCGACGCTCCTCGTCGGGGAGCAGGTACCACTCGTACGAGCGGACGAACGGGTAGACGCAGATGTAGTCGCCCGGATCCTCACCCGCGATGAACGAGGGCACGTGGCTCTTGTTGAACTCCGCGGGGCGGTGCACCGCCGAGTTGCTCCAGATGGGAGCACTGGCCTGTCCGAGGACGGTGGTGCGACGGAAATCCGCGTACGCGGCCTGCAGTTCCTCGATGGTGGCCGCGTGGGTCCAGATCATGAAGTCCGCGTCGGCGCGCAGGCCGGCGACGTCGTAGATCCCGCGAACCACGACGCCCTTGTCTTCGAGACCCTCGAAGAACAAGCGGGCGTCCTTGACCGCAGCTTCCCGATCATCGCCCAGCACACCGGGTTCCACCTGGAACACGGAGAACATGAGGTAACGGATTTCAGAGTTCAGTTTGTCGAAATCAAGGCGTGCCATGGGTCTATCGTGCCACTCGCTCGAATATCCGTGTAGCCGCCGTCGTGCCGACTGCGACACACGCCGGAACCCCAACGCCGTGCAGCCACGACCCGGCCAGGGCGAGGCCGTCGAACTGCGTCATCCCGGACTCGATTTCAGCCACGATTTCCGTGTGACCTGGGGCGTATTGGGGAAGACCTCCGTGCCACCGCTGTACGAAGGTCGCGCCTGGCTCCTCGGTGATTCCGGTCACGGTCTCGAGATCGGCGCGCGCGAAGTCGATCAACTCACCATCCGGCCGGTCGACGATCTCCGATGCACCGAATCGACCGAACGACACCCGAACGAGGTGCTCACCGCGATCAGCGAGGTGTGTCCACTTTCGGCTCGACAGCGTGAACGCCTTGGCGGTCAGGTCGGCGTCGGTGGCTACCAGGATCCCTGAATTCTGCGGAAGTTCGACCTGCCCGGACAACCGGAGCGCCACCACCGCGGACGACGCCAGTTCGATCCGAGCGACGGTACTCGCAACATCCGCATCGACTCCGGCCAACAGCGCCGCCGCGCGCGGCGCCGGGACGGCCAGAATCACCGCGTCGACGCTTCCGAGCGGATCGACGTTCCAACCAGCCCCGTCGCTGCGCAACCCGGAAGCCTCGCCACGGACGAAGGTCGCGTCGGCGGCCTGCTGCAGCGCATCGAGCAGGATGCCGTACCCGTCTCTGAGCGCTCCGAACACCGGCCCCGGTGCAGGCGTCGGCAATGCGGCTGCGACTGCATCCGTGAGGCTCCGAGAGCCCGCATCGAGGGCCGCAGCGAGTGTCGGCAAAGCTGCACGCACGCCGATGGTCTCCGCCAGCCCCGAGTACACCCCACCGAGAAGCGGATCCACCGATCGGCTGACCACCTGATCACCGAATCGCTGCGAAACCAGTTCGGCAACACTGCAATCGGAACCGCGGGTCCACTCCAGCGGGACGCCGGCCTCGGCCGCTATGCGCGCCAGGGTCTGCTCGTCGACAAGATCTCGAACCGACTCCGCCGAAGCCGGGATTCCCATCAGGGTTCCGGTCGGCAACCGATTCAGTGAGCCCTGAGACCAGATCAACGGACTCAGGCCCGCGGGATAGACGATCTGATCGGTCAGTCCCAGCTCGGCGAGAAGCGCAGGAACTTCCGGCCGACGGGCGATGAAAGCCTCGGCACCGATGTCGATCGGGCCACCGCCCAGATCAATCGTTCGCAGCTTCCCGCCCAGCCGCGGTGAGTCGTCGACGATCGTGATGTCCGCTTCGGAGCCCAGACTGCGCCGAAGCCGGTACGCGGCAACCAGACCGGAGATTCCGCCTCCGATCACCGCGACCGACGGCCGAGTCGTTGTCACAGCGAGTGCACCAGCTCCACCGCCGAGGTGATCGCCGTGGGATCGGTGTCGGGAAGAACTCCGTGGCCGAGGTTGAAGATGTGGCCGATGGCACCGGCCTCGATCGCGCGGTCCCCTTCGGCGGCGATCCGGCGCACCTCACGATCGATCACCTCGGGGCCCGCGAACAGTACGGCGGGATCGAGATTGCCCTGCAGCGCCTTACCCGGACCGACACGACCAGCCGCGACGTCGAGCGGAATCCGCCAGTCGACACCCACGACGTCGGCGCCTGCCTCCCCCATCGCGCCGAGAAGTTCACCGGTGCCGACACCGAAGTGGATACGCGGGACGCCGGCAGCGGCAACCTCGGCGAACACTCGCTCGGAATGCGGCAGGACAAATTCCCGATAATCGGCCAGCGAGAGCGCGCCGGCCCACGAGTCGAACAGCTGGACCGCGTCGACGCCCGCCTTGAGCTGCGCCTGCAGGAAGCAGATCGTGGTGTCGGCCAAACTTCCGAGCAACGCGTGCCAGGTCTTCGGATCGGAGTGCATGAGCGCTTTGGTCTTCTCGTGGTTCCGGCTCGGACCACCTTCGACCAGATACGACGCCAGAGTGAACGGCGCTCCGGCAAAGCCGATCAGCGGCGTGGAGCCCAACTCGGTGGTGAGAAGCCGAACGGCCTGCGCGATTGCGCCTACCTCTTCGGGGACCAGTCGCGGGAGTGCTGCAACGTCGGCGATGGAGCGAATCGGATTGGCAACCACCGGTCCGACGCCGGCAACGATGTCGAGATCGATTCCCGCGGCTTTGAGTGGAACGACGATGTCCGAGAACAGGATTGCCGCGTCCACGTCGTGACGGCGCACCGGCTGCATCGTGATCTCACAGACCAGCGCCGGATCGAAACAAGATTCCAACATGCCGATCCCGGCGCGGACCTCGCGGTACTCCGGCAACGAACGCCCGGCCTGACGCATGAACCACACCGGCCGTCGACTCGGAGTGCGTCCGGTCGCCGCGGCAAGCAACGGTGCGTCGGGCAAGACTCGCCGAGCGCTGTACTCCGCCGACCCGGTAATGCCTGAATTCATGTTGTCCAACCCGCTCATCAGTCCTCGCGCTCTCCGCCAACGTGTGTCTTCGATCGACTCAATGCTGCCACGTCCCACACTCGGGATCGGACACCCGAGCGGTTCGTGAGCGGCCACACACCCGAGCCACACTCGGTCGGCGCGCCTCCACCTCCCCGCCCACATCCCCGACTAACGTCCTGACCTGTGACGACATCCGGATCGACAGCCGACCCGGCCGAGTTCCGTGCCGCCGTGGAGGCGATGACCGCTGCGCGGGTTCGGCCCGAGATAGAGGTCGGTCCCATCCGCCCGCCGCAGCGTCTCGCTCCGTACAGCCACGCGGTGGGGGCCGAGGTTCTCCACCCGGACTCCGACGTAGTGGCCGAGCAGTCCGAAGGTGACGCTTTCGGCCGCCTGATCCTGTTGTTCGATCCGGACGGCGACGAGGCGTGGAACGGCACCATGCGGTTGGTGGCGTACATCCAGGCCGATCTCGACGAAGCCGTCGCCGCGGATCCACTACTTCCCGAAGTAGCCTGGAGTTGGCTGGTGGACGCTTTGGAGGCCGGACCGGAACCTTTTGTGGCCCTGGGCGGTACGGTCACAGCTACAACTTCCGTGCGGTACGGCGACATCGCCGGGCCTCCGCGAGCCCATCAACTGGAGTTGCGAGCGTCCTGGACTGCAACTTCGTCCGAATTGGCTCACCACGTCGAGGCTTTCTGCGAGGTTCTCGCGTACGCGGCGGGGCTTCCGCCTGCCGGGATAACCACGCTGTCGCGGCAGAACGACTGACTCTGTCACTCGTTTGAGCATTCCCCCGGAAAAATACTAGAACCTGTTCTAGAATGAGTCATGCAACGTCTCAGCGGACTCGACGCGACCTTCCTCTACTTGGAAACACCGACCCAGCTATTGCACGTTTGTGGACTCGTCCTGCTCGACCCCACGACCATCCCGGGCGGCTACGACTACCGGAAGCTGCTTCGCGAGTTGGACTCGCGAATGGCCACCATGCCGACCTTCCGGCGCAAACTCAAAGATTCCCGTCTCAATCTCGACTACCCCGTGTGGGTCGACGATCACGATTTCGACATCGAGCGGCACTGCCATCGGACCGCGGTACCTGCTCCCGGCACACACGCGGAACTGGCAGAGCTCGCCGGACACATCGCGAGCCAACCGCTGGATCGTTCCCGACCGCTGTGGGAGATGTGGGTCATCGAGGGACTTGCCGACGGACAGATCGCCGTCATGTCGAAGATCCATCACAGCGCTGCCGACGGTGTCACCGGCGCGAACATCCTGGCTCAGCTGTGCAGTCTCGAACCGGATTCACCGGCGCTCGTGGATCCCACAGCACAGGGTGCGGGCGACGCGGGAACGCTGGACATCGCCATCGGCGGACTCATGGCCGTCATCGCCCGACCCGCAAGAATCGCCCGTCTGGTCCCGGGCGGAATCGCCATGCTCCCGAAGTGGGTGACGCGTGCGCGAAAGGGTGAAGCGATGCCTGCTCCGTTCACCGCGCCGCGGACCTCGTTCAACGGCGCGATCACCGGTCACCGCAACGTCGCGTTCAGCCAACTCGATCTCGCGAAGGTCAAAGCCGTCAAGGACCGTCACGGCGTCAAGGTCAACGACGTGGTTCTCGCGCTCTGCGCCGGGGCACTGCGTAAGTATCTGGAGGACCGGGACGAACTGCCGGAGGACTCCCTCGTCGCCATGGTGCCGGTGTCGGTCCACGGCAAATCCGATCGTCCGGGCACGAACCAGATCTCGGGCATGTTCACGCAACTCGGCACCCAGATCGCCGATCCGGTCGAACGCCTGCACGCGATCAGCGATTACAACGCCACCTCGAAGAACCACAACGAGGCTCTGGGCGCGAACATGCTCCAGGACTGGTCGCAGTTCGCTTCGCCGGCGGTGTTCGGCGCCGCCATGCGCGTGTACTCGTCGCTCAAACTCGCCGAGCGTCACCCCGTCGTGTCCAACCTGGTCGTGTCGAATGTGCCTGGACCACCGGTCCCGCTCTACTTCCTCGGTGCCCAGATCAAGGGAATGTTCCCGCTCGGCCCGATCTTTCACGGAGCAGGTCTCAACGTGACGGTGATGTCTCTCGACGGAAAACTCGACGTCGGCATCGTCAGTTGCTCCGATCTGGCACCCGAATTGGACCAGCTCGCGCAAGGTTTCGGAGCCGCACTCGACGAACTGTTCGACGCTGAGGTGACAACCCCGGCCCCGACTGCGACGTAGAGTCAGTGACCATGTCCGAAGTCACCGATGATGCAACCGAGCCCACCTCCGACGTAGTTCCGCTGCTCGTTCCGCGTGACGGAGTTCCGGACGTCATCACCACTGCCGCCGGTGTCGCCGACGCCGCGGCCGCGCTGGCCTCCGGCCACGGCCCGCTCGCCGTGGACGCCGAGCGCGCATCCGGATTCCGCTATTCGGCACGGGCGTACCTGATCCAGCTTCGACGCGAAGGAGCAGGATCGTTCCTTCTCGACCCGATTCCGACAGCGCAAGACCTGCAGCCGTTGGCCGAGGTGATCAACCCGTTGCAATGGGTGCTGCACTCTGCCGATCAGGATCTCCCCGGCCTCGCCGAACTGGGCCTGACGCCGGCCGAACTGTTCGACACCGAACTGGCCGGACGACTGGCCGGGTTCGAGCGAGTCGGACTCGCCGCGATCGTGGAACGAACCCTGCGAGTGGAACTTCGCAAGGGTCACGGGGCTGCGGACTGGTCGACACGTCCGCTGCCGGACGCCTGGTTGAACTACGCCGCCCTCGACGTCGAAGTGCTTCTCGAACTGCGCGACGCAATGGAAGCCGAACTCGAATCCCAAGGCAAGCTCGAGTGGGCGAAGGAAGAGTTCGAGTACATCCGTCTGGCCGGCCCGCCCAAGCCCAAACCGGACCGCTGGCGTCGTACGTCGCACATCACCTCACTCAAGACCACCCGTCAGTTGGCGGCAGTACGGGCGCTGTGGCAGGCGCGCGAGGATCTCGCACGCAAGCGCGACGTGTCTCCGAGTCGGGTTCTTCCTGACTCCGCGATCATCGATGCCGCTCTCAAAGATCCTCGGTCGCTGGACGCGCTCCGCTCGCTTCCCGTCTTCGGCGGACCACGTCAACGCCGTTATTCGCGTATCTGGATGGACGCACTGGAAGCCGCGCGGAAGCTCCCCGACAGCGAGCTTCCGCCGAAAACCCCGCCCATCGTCGGGCCGCCCGCTGCCGGCCGCTGGGCCCGCCAGGATCCAGCGGCGGCTGATCGGTTGACCGCGGCGCGCGCAGCACTGTCGGACCTGAGCAAAGAGGTTTCGGTGCCCGTGGAGAATCTGCTCCAACCCGACCTGGTCAGGCGCCTGTGCTGGGACTGGAAACTGGAACCCGACTCGGACATCGCCGAAGTCGAGAGTGCGATCGAGACCAAGCTCACTTCCGGTGGCGCACGTGGCTGGCAACGCACTTTGACCGTTCCCGTCCTCGCCGAGGCACTGAACTCCGTGGTCCCGGCCGAGCCCGAAGTGGAAGAGCCGGAATCCTGACCTGACCCCGGTGTGAGGTTGGAGCAATTCGGCACGTTAAGTTACCGGTCAGTAATGGGCAGTAGTACGCTCGATACGAGGCCGGACGCCTGGCCGTGATCGCCGAACCAACGTCTCACCGCCCTTCGGTGCGGTGGGCAGCTCCATCAGGAGGAATTCGCGTGGCTCCATCCACAAACAACCAACGCAACGTCGTCTTCGTCGACGGCATTCGCACCCCGTTCGGCAAGGCCGGCCCGAAAGGCATGTACGCCGACACGCGCGCAGACGATCTCGTCGTCAAGGCGATTCGTGAGCTGCTTCGCCGCAACCCGCAGCTCGATCCCGCACGGATCGACGAAGTTGCCGTTGCAGCCACCACGCAGACCGGCGACCAGGGCCTGACCATCGGCCGCACCGCTGCGATCCTCGCCGGTCTCCCCGAAACCGTTCCAGGATTCGCCATCGACCGCATGTGTGCCGGCGCGATGACCGCCGTCACCACGACCGCGTCGGGCATCGGCTTCGGCCAGTACGACGTCGTGATCGCCGGTGGCGTCGAGCACATGGGTCACCACCCGATGGGTGAGGGCGCAGACCCCAACCCGCGTTTCCTCGCCGACCGCCTGGTCGACCCGAGCGCCCTCGTGATGGGTAACACCGCCGAGAACCTGCACGACCGGTTCCCGACCATCACCAAGGACCGCACGGACGCCTACGCCGTCAACAGCCAGAACAAGTACGACGCTGCCAAGAAGGCCGGCTTCATCGCCGACACCCTGGTCCCCGTCGCCACCCGCAGTTCCGCGGGCTGGGGTCTGGCCACCGAAGACGAGCCGCCGCGCCCCGGAACCACCGTCGAAGATCTCGCGAAGCTCAAGACGCCGTTCCGCCCGGCCGGACGCATCACCGCCGGTAACGCAGCCGGACTCAACGACGGTGCCACCGCAGCACTGCTCGCCGGCGAGGACACCGCAGCCGAGCTCGGCCTGCCGGTCGGCATGCGCATGGTGGGCTTCGCCTACCAGGGCGTCGACCCCGCCGTCATGGGCATCGGCCCGGTTCCCGCCACCGAGAAGCTGCTGGCACGCACCGGCCTCAAGATCGAGGACATCGGACTCTTCGAGATCAACGAAGCGTTCGCCGTTCAGGTCCTCGCGTTCCTCGAGCACTACGGAATCGCCGACGACGACCCGCGCGTCAACCAGTGGGGCGGCGCCATCGCGTGTGGCCACCCTCTCGCTTCCTCGGGCGTTCGCCTGATGACGCAGCTCTCCCGCCAGTTCGCGACGCGTCCCGACGTGCGCTACGGCTTGACCACCATGTGCATCGGCCTCGGCATGGGCGGCACCGTCATCTGGGAGAACCCGAACCACGCTGACTACCAGGCAGGAGTCAACTAAATGTCTGATATTGCAACAGCATTCGCCGACGAGGTCGTGACGAACGCCTACACGAAGATCATCTCGGTCCCCGGCATCGAGGGCCCGTTTGCACTGATCACCCTCGACAACGGCTTCGACCACACCAAGCCGTCGTCCTTCGGTCCCGGCGGACTCGCAGCATTCGACGCCGCCCTCGACGAAGCCTTTGCCGCCAACCCGGTTGCCATCGCCGTCACCGGCAAGCCGTTCATCTTCGCCGCCGGCGCGGACCTCAAGGGTGTTCCCGCGATCACCTCTCGTGAGCAGGGACTCGAGCTGGGCCGCTTGGGCCACAAGGTGTTCCGACGCCTGCGTGAGTCGTCCGTTCCCACGTTCGCCTTCATCAACGGTGTCGCTCTGGGCGGCGGCCTCGAGGTCGGACTGCACAGCCACTACCGCACGGTTGCCGCCAATGCGGGCGCACTGGGTCTTCCGGAAGCATTCCTCGGTCTGGTCCCCGGTTGGGGCGGAACGCAGTTGCTCCCCAACCTCGTCGGCCCGTCGAACGCCGTCACCGTGGTTATCGAGAACTCGCTGAACCAGAACAAGGTGCTCTCCCCCAAGAAGGCACTCGAACTCGGCGTCGTCGACGTCGTTCTCGATTCCGCCGACTTCATCGAGCAGTCCCTCGCCTGGGCGTCGCAGGTCCTCGCCGGCACAGTGTCCCCCGCTCGCCCCGAGATCGATCGTGGCCAGGGCTGGGACGACGCGATTGCTCGTGCGAAGGCGATCGTCGACGGCAAGACCAAGGGCAACGCTCCCGGCGCCGTCAAGGCCGTCGAGTTGCTCGAACTGGCTCGCAGCACCGACATCACCGATGCCGCCTCGCTCGACAAGGGCTTCGCGGCCGAGGACGAGGCTCTTGCCGATCTTCTGCTGACGGACGAGCTCCGGGCTGGTCTGTACGCCTTCGATCTGGTGAACAAGCGCGCCAAGCGTCCCGCCGGAGCACCCGACCGCTCGCTCGCTCGTAAGGTCAGCGGCGTCGGCATCGTCGGCGCCGGCCTCATGGCCAGCCAGCTCGCGCTGCTCTTCGTCCGCCAGCTCAAGGTGCCGGTCATCCTGACCGACATCGACCAGGAACGCATCGACAAGGGTGTCGGCTACGTCCACACCGAAATCGAGAAGCTCCAGGGCAAGGGGCGCCTGTCCCCCGACGCTGCGAACCGCCTCAAGGCGCTCGTCTCCGGTTCCCTCGACAAGGCCGCGTTCGCCAAGACCGACTTCGTCATCGAAGCCGTCTTCGAGAACATGGACGTCAAGAAGAAGGTCTTCGCGGAACTCGAGCAGTTCATTGCTCCCGAAACCATCCTCGCCACCAACACCTCTTCGCTCTCCATCACGGAAATGGCGTCCGGCCTCGAGCATCCCGAGCGTGTGGTCGGCTTCCACTTCTTCAACCCGGTGGCCGTTCTTCCCCTCCTCGAGATCATCAAGGGCAGCAAGACCGATGATGCCACTCTCGCAACGGCTTTCGCCACCGCGAAGTCGCTGAAGAAGTCCGCCGTCCTCTGCGGCGACAAGGCCGGCTTCGTCTTCAACCGCCTCGTCACCCGCACCTTGGGTGAGGTCATGTCCGCCGTCGACGAAGGCACCCCCTTCAACGTCGCAGACAATGCCATCGCCGAACTCGGCATGCCCATGTCGCCGTTCACCTTGCTGGCCCTCGTCGGACCCGCAGTGGCACTGCACACCGGTGAGACCCTGCAGGAGTCGTACCCGGACCGGTTCAAGAGCTCACCCGGACTCGAAGCACTCGTCGAGGCCCGCAAGCCCGGCGTGTGGACCTGGGGCGAGAACGGTCAGGCCGTCGACCCCGAGGTCGCCGCACTGTGGCCGCAGGGTGACAAGGTGTCCACTTCGGAAGAGGTCCTCGAGCGCACACGTCGTGCATTTGCCGAGGAAATTCAGATCATGCTCGACGAGGGCGTCGTAGCGGCAGCCGAGGACATCGACCTCTGCCTGCTGCTCGGCGGCGGATTCGGATTCTGGAACGGCGGCATCACGCCGTACCTGGACCGCACCGGCACCTCCGAGGCCGTCAACGGCAAGCGCTTCCTCGCGCCTGGTGTTGCCAGCGTCTGAGTCAGTCGATCGACCCGTCACGGACGGCGTGCCCTCGGGTACGCCGTCCGTGGCGTTCTGCAGGCTCAGAATAGGGTTCCCACATCGTCTTTCACGATGTTCTCGAGCGCACGCTCCGCGACGGCGGCGATAGTCATCGACGGATTGCACGCAGCGGAGTTTCCCGGCAGCAGAGCGCCGTCGAGCACGTACAACCCCCGCTGGCCCAGAACCCGCCCATCAAGATCGCACACCGAGTTCATGCAGGCACCGCCGAGGGGATGCCACGTGGACGGCAGTATCGCGTTCGTATCGGTGAGCAGTCCTCCTGCCGCGATCTGCTGGGCCGCAGGTCCGATGTGGCCTTGCTGGATCGCAGAGTCGCCATCACTCGGCCAACGGAGCACCGCCTCACCCCGCGCCGAGTCGTACACGAACCGACCTCGGTCGCGGCTCACACCGAATCCGACCATCACCGTGCTGTGAGCGTCGAACGCAACGGGCGGGAACGACGCCTGAATGACGGTGAACGCGTTATGCGGGTCGTCCCAGTTCCGGCTGCCGTAGACGACCGGCCCGCCCTGCGTCGCGCCGAAATTCTCGGCGAGATCCGACCAGATGTAGATCCGATCGGCATTGGTCCCCCACCCTGCGCCGAGCTCGTCCGGCAGATCCGTGATCCGCCCCGTCGCCGCGGCGCGGACCAGGAGTTTGGTGGTGTTCATGCTGCCTGCAGCCATCACGAGCGCATCCGTCGTCAAGATCTTGTTCTCGAGAATCTTGCCGGAAATGTCGGTCCGGTCCACGTACACGCGCCACCGTCCGTCGGCAGCCCGCTCGACATCGGTGACCTGGTGCAGAGTCTCCACATTCACCAATCCGGTCGCTTCCGCAGCCGCAATGTAGGTGACATCCACCGAATGCTTGCCACCGTTGTTGACACCGAGCGCGCCGTCACCGTTGGTGTAAGACGGCTTCATCTCACCCCTCAGTTCGGCCAACGCGAAGTTCCAGTCGATCGGCATCGGAATCTTCGACACGGGTAGACCGGAACGCGTTGCGTTACGCGCGAATACACGTGCCGCCTCGTAGTTCGGGCTGGAAATCAGTTCGTCTGGTGCAGTTTCCACTTGCAGCATCCGCGCCACCCGCGGGTAATGGACGCGGTCCATTCGTGCGTAATCGAGCTCCTCCGGAAAGTGCGTGTTGAAGACCGCTTCTTCCGGTTGCAGCGTCATCCCTTGGTACACAAGCGATCCGCCGCCCACACCGGCTGCGCAGATCGCGGTCATGTTCTCACCGGTCACCGTCTCCAACAACCCCGCGTATGGCTCGAAGATCGCCGGCCTGCCGAACAGAGTCGGGTTGGACTGATGCCAGAGGATGCGCTTGTCCGGGCTGGCGGGGTGCGGGAAAGTTTCGGCATTCGGCCCGGTCTGCCACCGAATCCCTCTCTCCAGCAAAGTGACCGGAACCCCCGCCTCGGCCAGGCGAAGTGCCGTCACCCCGCCGCCGAACCCCGATCCGATAACCACGACACGGTGCACTTCACGGGTCAGCGGAATCCCTGTTGCAGCCCTGGCAGTGCGTGGCGCCATCATCGCGACTCCCACGGCGGCCGTACCGGCCAAGAACGATCTACGTTTCACTCCGGACATGACTGGTGCTCCCTCGAAGAATGTCGCCAGAGAATTCCGGGCACGCCAAAACTAGACACTCTGACGCTCGAGTGTCAAGGTTTTGGCGGAGCAGGCAAGGAACTACGAGGTCGACCGGATTGCGGGCCCGAGCCACCTCGAGAGAAAGGCCCGCAAGGAGTCGTCGGAATGTACGAGGTCACTGTCGAATGCAACAACCGAAAGCCCCAGTCGCACGGCAATTTCCACTATCTCATCCAACTCCGCCTCGGTGGCGAGGCCACGTTCGACCATAGGGGTGAGCATCTGACCAGCGAAAGGTATTGCTCGACTCATCATTTCGATATCGAAGACAGGGTTTCCCCGCTCGGCGAGGAGCAGAGTCGCGAGCACCGGGTGAGCACGCACGGCAGTTCGCGCGGCAACGATGAATTCGACGACGTATTCACACGCCGTGTCGACCGACTCCACCTGTGCCGTGATCTCCCCGAGAACCTCGACAGCGAGACCGCCCATCGCCTGGGAGACGACCTCTTCACGTGTGCCGAAAATCGAGTACACCGTCTGGCGCGAGACACCGGCCGCGGTGGCAACTGCGGCAATGTTCACAGCCTCGAATCCGCCACCTTCGATCAGTCCGAGGGCGGCACCGAGAATCTTCTGCTGTGATCGCACGAGGAAAGTATTGCCCACCGAAACGGTGCACTGAGAAACGCGGTCCAGATCCGACTCCCACCTGCATAAACGGCACAATCGGTTTCGTTTGGCTGCCGAAATTCAGTAGGTTAGGCTGCCCTTCATGAAAACTTCTGTTCGGGGCTTCACTGCCCTCGGTGCGGCTGCAATCGCGGTCACCGCACTTGTCTCGTGCTCCTCGGATTCAGGCACATCCACGCCATCCCAAGCTACGGACGGATTCCCCGTCAGCATCGAGAACACCTTCGGCACCACGACCATCGACTCGAAGCCCGAGCGCGTCGTCACCCTCGGATGGAACGCGCAGGACATCCTGTACGCACTCGATCTGACTCCGGTCGGACAGCCCAAGTACACCTACGGCGCGGACGACAACGGCGTCATGCCCTGGGCGCAGGACTACTTCGACGCGGACAAGACAACGCTCTTCGACATGCCGGCCAGCGGAGAACCGCCGATCGAGTCCATCGCGTCGTTGACCCCCGACGTCATCCTCGCGCCGTACGAGGGCTTCGAGGAATCCGTCTACAACCAACTGAGCAAGATCGCACCGACGGCCGCCTACCCCGGCGCGGCCTGGCAGACATCCTGGCAGGACCAGACCCGCATCGTCGGCAAGGCAGTCGGCAAGAGCGAAGAGGCCGACAAGCTCGTCGACGGCCTCGACGCGACTCTCGCCGATACCGCCACAGCCCACCCGGAGTTCGCCGGAAAGACATTGGCAGTGGTCAACTTCGACACCGATTCGAGCAACATCAACGTCTATCTGCCCACTGATCCGCGGGTCCAGGTGCTGACCGAACTCGGGTTCGTCAACGCACCGGGCGTCGAGAAGCTAGCCGCGGACAATGCAGGTGGATCGTTCTTCAAGACGATCTCCTACGAGAACATCGCCGACATCGACGCCGATGTGATCGTCGGCTTCACCGACGGCTCCGGTGATCCGTCCGGCATACCCGCAGTCGGTGGACTCGGCGCGGTCAAGCGTGGATCCACCGCATTCCTCAGCGACACCCGGGTCATCGGCGGACTGAGCAACGTCAACGTCCTGAGCACGCCGTGGGTCCTCGGCCAGATCACACCGACGTTGAGCGAAGCCGCAAAGCGCGCCTCCGCCTAGAAACGAGATTTTCCCGACAACCCTCTCCGGCGTGATCCGTATCGAACGGCTCGCCGGAGAGGCGGGTGACCCGGAAATTCATGGCGAAGGATCTCGAAGACATTGCAGCAAAAGCCGAGCGCCGTCGGGCGAGTAAAGCGCCCTCACCTGCACTTACCATATTGTTTGCATACTAACTGCAATCAATACGACATTACTGTGTCAAGCTGATTCGCTGCGGGAATGGACTCAGCTGGGTAACGGCGCGTGAGTCCCCGCCAAATCTGCCCCGGTGGGCGTAGCGTGCAGAGTGCTCGCGGATGGATCGGCGCATCGGGGTGTCGACCGTAGGGCCTTTGAGGGGGCAGGAATGGCATTCAGCGGAACCGCCTCCGGCGGAGGATCAGGCGCTACTCGCGCCGACGTCGGACATGCAGTGCTCTTCGCCGGCGCCGCCGCGCTCGGCGGTTTTCTGTTCGGATACGACACCGCCGTCATCAACGGGGCGGTCGGTGCGATCCGAGACAAGTACGACATCGGCGCCTCGGGCACCGGGCTCACGGTCTCACTGACTCTGCTCGGCGCAGCACTCGGCGCCTGGATCGCAGGCACACTCGCCGACCGACTCGGCCGCATCCGCGTCATGCAGATAGCCGCGGTGTTGTTCATCATCGGCGCCGTAGGCTCCGCAATTCCGTTCAGCGTCTACGACCTCACGTTCTGGCGCGTGGTCGGCGGCCTGGCAGTGGGTTTCGCGTCAGTCATCGCCCCGGCCTACATCGCGGAGATCTCCCCCGCCGCGATTCGCGGACGTCTCGGCTCGATGTACCAACTGGCGATCGTTCTCGGAATCGCCGTGTCGCAGTTGGTCAATTACGCCCTCCAGGCCGCGGCCGGTGGTGATCGCAATCAGATCGCAGGCCTCGAAGCCTGGCAGTGGATGCTGATGCTCGAGGCGGTTCCCGCAGTCCTGTACCTGATCATGACAACCACGATTCCCGAATCTCCACGGTTCCTCGTGGCGCAGGGCAAGGACGATCGTGCTCGCAAGATCATCTCCGATCTCGAAGGTGGAGATCACGACGCCGTCACCGAACGCATGAACGAGATCCGCGAATCTCTGACGGAGAAGCAAGCCAAGACCACAGTCCGCCAACTCTTCTCGAAGCGGCTCGGGGTCTCCCATCTGGTGTGGGTCGGTATTGCACTCGCCGCATTGCAGCAGTTCGTCGGTATCAACGTGATCTTCTACTACTCGAGCACCCTCTGGCAGGCGGTCGGATTCGGCGCCGACCGATCCCTGCTGATCAGCGTCGTGAGCGCCTTGGTCAACATCGTCGGTACATTTGTCGCCATCGCCGTCATCGACCGGGTCGGTCGAAAGCCGCTGTTGTTGGTCGGTTCCGCCGGTATGGCCATCTCACTGGGCACCGCGGCGTTCTGTTTCCATTCGGCAACAGTGACCAAGAACGAGATCGGCGAATCTGTGGCCACGCTGACCGGAGCGAACGCGACTATCGCACTTATCGGTGCGAACGCATTCGTATTCTTCTTCGCTCTGTCCTGGGGCCCGGTGGTCTGGGTGTTGATCTCCGAGATGTTCCCCAACCGCGTGCGTGCTGCAGCAGTAGGAATTGCGACCGCCACCAACTGGGTCGCGAACTTCCTGGTCTCCTGGACGTTCCCGGCACTGGCCGATTGGAATCTGTCGTACACCTACGCCGGCTACGCCGTCATGGCAGTGTTGTCGCTGTTCGTCGTCCTGAGGTTCGTGAAGGAAACGCGAGGCAGCACACTCGAATCCGTCCAGTAGCGAGATCTCACGGTTTCACACCGAAAAGCGGTGGCCCTCGGATTGATCCGAGGGCCACCGCTTTTCGAGATTATCGTGAGACGAGCCGTCAGCCTTGCGCGACTTCGCCCTGAGCCGACGCCGAGGACGCGTCTTCCTGGACGTGGACGCCGACGCTGCCCATCCCCGCCACCCAGCCGGTGATCTTGCGGGAGAGGTCCTGAGCCGTGAGTCCGAGTTCCTTGTGGATGGCCTCGCGGCTGGCGTGATCGAGGAACTGCTGGGGAACGCCCATGTCGCGGCACGACGTGTGCACTCCGGCTGCCCGCATCGCGGCCGAGACCGTCGAACCGATGCCGCCGTGCAGACCACCGTCTTCGATGGTGACCACGAGGGCGTACTTGTCCGCCATCTTCACCAGCGAATCCGCGACCGGCAGAACCCACCGCGGATCGACGACGGCAACCGAGATGCCCTGCTTGTCGAGCCGCTCGGCAATCTCGAGTGCCAGGGATGCAAACGGGCCCACCGCGACGAGGAGCACGTCGCCGCGCTCACCCTCGCTGGACTTGAGAACGTCGACCATTCCGTCGAGTCGCTTCACGGCCGGAATCGCTTCGGGTACAGCGCCCTTCGGGAAACGAACGACGGTTGGGCCGTCGTCGACGAGAAGTGCCTCGTCCAGCTCTTCCCGCAGCGTGTCTGCGTCACGCGGTGCCGCGACGCGGATCCCCGGGATGATTCCGAGCAGCGAAAGATCCCAGACGCCGTTGTGGCTGGCGCCGTCGACTCCGGTGACCCCGGCGCGGTCGAGCACGACTGTGACCGGTTGCTTGAGTAGAGCGACGTCCATCAACAACTGGTCGAAAGCCCGATTGAGGAAGGTCGAGTAGATAGCAACGACGGGGTGAAGTCCACCCAGTGCAAGACCGGCGGCCGAGGTCATCGCGTGCTGCTCGGCAATACCGACGTCGAACATGCGGTCGGGGAACTTCTCACCGAATGCCGCAAGGCCGGTGGGCCCGGCCATCGCTGCGGTGATGGCGACGATGTCCTCACGACGCGAAGCCTGCTCGATCAATGCGGCCGAGAAGACCGACGTCCAGTCCGGCGAGGACGACTTGGTGCCGCGACCTGTGACGGGATCGATGACGCCGGTGGCATGCATCTGGTCGGCCACGTCGTTCTCGGCGTGTGCGTAACCGTTGCCCTTACGAGTGACGGCATGCACGATGACCGGTCCGCCGTAGGCCTTTGCCCGGCGCAATGCCGATTCCATGGCGGCTTCGTCGTGTCCGTCCACCGGTCCGAGATACTTGATACCCAGATCGGTGAACATGACCTGAGGGCTGACCGCGTCTTTGAGACCCGCCTTCATTCCGTGCAGGACGGAGTACGCGGTGCGCCCCACCCAGGGCAGTCTCTTGACCATGCGTCGGCCACTGTCGAGGGCGCGCTCGTAACTCGGCGCAGTGCGCAGTGCCGAGAGATGGTCGGCGAGTCCGCCGATGGTCGGTGCGTACGAGCGACCGTTGTCGTTGACGACGATCACCACCGAACGGTCCTTGCCTGCCGCGATGTTGTTGAGAGCTTCCCAACACATTCCGCCGGTCAGCGCGCCGTCACCGACGACGGCAACTACGTGGCGATTCTGACCCGTCAGCGCGAAGGCCTTCGCGAGGCCGTCGGCATAGGACAGCGCGGCGGAAGCGTGAGAGGACTCGACCCAGTCGTGTTCGCTCTCGGCGCGGCACGGATACCCGGACAGTCCGCCCTGCTTACGCAGAGTGTCGAACTGATCCTGACGACCGGTGAGGATCTTGTGTACGTAGGCCTGATGGCCCGTGTCGAAGATGATCGCGTCCTGCGGCGAGTCGAAAATTCGGTGCAGTGCGAGGGTCAACTCCACGACGCCCAAGTTGGGCCCGAGGTGACCACCGGTCGCAGCGACCTTCAGCACGAGGAACTCACGAATCTCGTCGGCCAACTCCGTCATCTCGGCGTGGCTCAACTGACGTAGATCGTCAGGACCCTGAATGCGGGCAAGAACACCCAACGAGATCGCTCCCTCCGTGCTTCACAGCTGCACCGGTGCGCGCCGCGGCTGTCTTCGCGACAGTGCTGCCAGTCTACGGAGCGTTCCGGCGAACCGACACGCGGACTCGGCCCGATTCCGGTGTGACTTCGCGTAACAGCGAAATCCCGCGGATCGCTCGTGATCGCAATCACAGACAAATGGGATCCGTCGCGATCGACTCGGCAACTCTTCTTCCACAAAACGACCGCCATGTCAGCTTAAGGTCGACGTATGGGAACTGTGGTCGACGACCTGATAACGCGAGTGTTCGACGAAGTCCGATCACTCGACGAAGGCGAGTTGGCCGACTACATCCCCGAACTCGCGGCGGTCGCCCCCGATTCGTTCGGAATCTGCATCGCCACCGTAGACGGTTACGTCTACGAGATCGGTGACTCGCGAATCCCGTTCACCATTCAGTCGATCTCGAAGCCCTTCACCTACGCCTTGGCTCTCGCCGATCGAGGAAGCGAGGCGGTTGCCGCGAAAATCGACGTCGAACCATCCGGCGAGCCGTTCAACGAAATCAGCCTCGACCCGCTCACCGAACGGCCACGAAACCCCATGATCAATGCCGGGGCGATCACCGCTGCATCACTGGTTGCCGGACCGAATCCCGAGGCCCGCTTCGAGCGCATCCGGTCGGCGTACTCGCGATACGCAGGCCGCGAGCTGACCTTCAACGAAGCCGTCTACACCTCCGAGGCCCGCACCGGTCACCGCAACCGTGCGATCGGCCACATGCTGCGATCCTTCGACGTCATCACCGGCAATCCCGACGAGGCCGTCGACCTGTACTTCCGTCAGTGTTCGATCGACGTGACCTGCCGTGATCTGAGTCTGATGGCTGCGACGATGGCGAACAACGGCGTCAATCCGCTCACCCACGAGCGTGCGCTGGCACCCGCAGGCGTCGAACAGGTCCTCAGTGTCATGGCAACCTGCGGGATGTACGACGGCGCCGGCAAGTGGCTGGTAGAGGTCGGATTGCCGGCCAAGAGCGGTGTCGGCGGCGGAGTGCTGGCGGTTCTGCCGGGCCAGATCGGCATCGCCGTGTACTCCCCCAGGCTCGACGTTCACGGCAACAGTGTTCGCGGAGTTGCTTCTGCCCGGGCACTGTCGAAGGAACTCGAACTGCACTTCCTCCACGTGACGCGGGCGTCACGCTCGTCGATCCGGGCCAGATACAGCGTCATCGAAGCACCGTCGCGAGTACGACGCACCCCGACCGAACAAGCCGTGCTCGACGACGTCGGCAAGCGCAGCCGGGTCTACGAACTGCACGGCGATCTCCTCTTCACCGGTGCCGAATCGGCGGTCCGCGAAATCGGCTCGGTGGACGAGGGCCTCGAAGTTGTCGTCATCGACGTCCGCCGCGTCGACGACGCCAGCGACGTCGCGGTGCGCATGATCACTGCACTGCAGGTTCAACTGGCCGAGCAGGCTTGTGCGGTGGCCGTCGTCGATCCGCAAGGACTGCTGGGACAACGAAGTTCGAGCATCGACCCCGCCAGAAGAAGTGGTCGGGTTTTTGCGGACCTCGATTCCGCCATGCAGTGGTGCGAAGACACGCTGCTTGCGGTGCATTGTGAGGCCGATCGGCAGGCGTCGACGATCTCGATCGAGGACCACCCAGTTCTCGATGCTCTGTCCGCGGCGCAGATCGAGGGATTCTCCGCAGAACTGGAGACGCGAACCTATGCCCGCGGCGAGAAGATCGCCCGCCGAGGTGAATCGGCGTCTGGCTTCTACCTGATTCTCAGTGGCCAGGTCAGCACCATGTTCACCGACGCGCACGGGGTCGAGCACCGCATCACGACGCTCTCCGCCGGAATGACGTTCGGCGAGATGACGATGTTCCTCGACACTCCATTTCTCAATGACATCCGCGCCGATTCCACGGTCACCGTCGCTGTCCTGACTCCGGAACGATATGCAGAACTGACCGCACAGGCACCCGAGTTGAAACTTGCGCTTCTCGAACGACTGGCGGCGGGCGCCTACGAGCAATTGGACCTGATGTTGCGGAGTGTCATATCCGCCGGACGAATCGGATAGGAACCACACGTGCCCACCACCGCCTTCACCTCGGAGCCGTCCACAGTCACGGTGACCGGAACCGCCACTGCAACAGCTGTTCCCGACATCGTGCGATTGACGATCGGAGTATCGGTGACACAGACGGCCGTCTCCGACGCATTCGACGCCGTCGCGCGTCTGTCCACTGCGCTGACCGAGACCCTGCACGCGCGCGGTGTGCGCGGAGCGGACCTCACCACCGCCGGGCTGAGCGTCCATCCGCAGACTCACTGGAGCGACGGAGGCCGCCAGGAGACAACAGGATTCACGGCATCGACAACTTTCCGAGTCGTACTGCGAGAGCTGGAGCCGGAAGCGGCGAACTCCCCCGCTGCCGTCATCGCGGCATGTGTATCGGTGGGTGGCGACGCGATTCGGCTCGACGGACTGGAGTTCGATCTCGACGACCGCAGCGATCTGGCGACAAGAGCACGCGAATTGGCCTGGACGGCAGCCGAATCGAAGGCCAGACAGTTCGCAGACCTGGCAGACAAAGATCTGGTCGAAGTCCTCGAGGTGCTCGAGGACTTCGACCAGATCGTGCCGATGCGCGGACGTGTCGCGGCGATGAAAGCGGATTCGGCCCCGATAGCCGTCGAACGCGGAGAGATCGAAGAATCGATCTCGGTCCGCGTTCGATGGGCTATGGCGTGACAACAGTAATTCAGAAGACGCGGCCGGCAGTAGACCAGCCGGGCTTGCGGATCAGCGAGTGAGGTTCTTCTCCTCGTTCTTCTCTTCGCGTTCTTCTTCGAACTTCTGCTCGGCGTCGGGGGTTGCCATGTCGATGGTGGTGCGCAACGGACGGTTCGGGATGAAGATGACCGACACGAGCGTGACCACGGCGACGACGGCTGCGACCAGGAAGATCCGTCCTGTTGCGTCGCCGTAGGCGAACCGAACGATCTGCGAGACGAAGTCAGGCATATTGCTCAGGTCGAGGCCGTCCTGGAGGCTCTTTCCAGCTACTGCCTGCTGCTCGGGCGGCAAGGTGGAGACCGAATCGACTGTCAGTGTCTTGACGCGGGTCGCAAGAATCGAACCGAGCACCGACACACCGATCGCGCCGCCGAAGGTGCGGAAGAACGCCACGATACTGCTGGCCGCGCCGATGTTCTCGACGCTGACCGTGTTCTGCACGGCGAGCACGATGTTCTGCATCAGCATGCCGGTACCGAGACCCACGATGGCGATGAAGATTCCGATGGTCCAGAGGCTGGTTGCGTGGTCGATCGTCGACAGCAGCCCGAAACCGACCAGCAGCAGAACTGCGCCGGCGACGATGAAGGGCTTCCACTGACCGAACTTGGTGATCAGCTGGCCCGAGCCGACCGAGGCGACGAGCATGCCTGCGACCATCGGAATGGTGAGCAATCCGGCTTCGGTGGGATCGAATCCGCGTGCGGTCTGGAAGTACTGCGTCAGGAACGTCGTCGCGCCGAAGAGGCCGACACCAACTGCGATCGAGGCGATGATCGCGAGAGCCGTGGTGCGCTCGGTGATGATCTTGATCGGCAGGATCGGATCCTTGACCTTGGATTCGACGAACATCGTCAGGCCGAGCAGGGCCAGACCACCGATGACGAAGAAGGCCGACTCCTTCGAGAACCAGGCGTAGTAGTCGTCCTGACCGGCAAACGAAACCCAGATCAGCAGCACGCTGACACCGGCGGTGAGCAAGGTGGCGCCCATCCAGTCGATGGAGACGTTGTCCTTCTTCACGGTCTCGACGTGCAGTGTGCGCTGAAGCAGGAACAATGCGATGACTGCCAGCGGAACACATACGTAGAAGCACCAGCGCCAGCCGGCAGTGTCCACGAGGACGCCGCCGAGGATCGGTCCACCGGACATCGAGACGGCCATGGCCGCACCCATGTATCCGGAGTAGCGACCGCGATCTCGCGGCGGGATGATCGTGCCGATGATGGCTACGACGAGAGCGGTCAGACCGCCCATACCGATGCCCTGGATGACACGCGCACCGAGCAGCAACGGAACGTTGTGCGCCGCGCCGGCGATGACCGAGCCGATCACGAAGATGACGATCGCGGTCTGGACCAGGACCTTCTTGTTGTAGAGGTCGGCAAGCTTGCCCCAGATCGGCGTCGACGCCGCGGTGGCGAGCAACGCTGTCGTGATGATCCAGGCGTACTGCGTCTGAGTTCCGTGCAGTTCACCGATGATCGTGGGAAGCGCTGTGGAAACGATGGTGCTGCTGAGCAGCGCGGTGAACAGCGCTGCGATGAGTCCGGTGAGTGCTTCGAGAATTTCGCGGTGAGTCATCGCGCCCGCTTCGCGAGTCGATCCGTCACCTCCGGTACTTGCCCGGGTTTCTCCTACTGTTGCTGCCATGTGCCTTATCTCCCAATACTTTCTACGCCCGTGTGCGGAACTGCCGGTGAGGCCTGCCGATTCGATGCGCCGAACGTCTCGTTGAGACGTTGCAGCGATGTCACTGCGGCCATGGCCTCTTCCTGGCTCCAGTCTTCGAGCATGTTGCGCAAACGCGCCGCACGCCGCTGCGTGGTTCTCCGTAAAACGTCGTGTCCCTCTTCCGATACTCGGATGCGGAACGCCCGCTTGTCAGCCGGATCGGGATTTCTCTCGACATACCCAGCGTCGACCAGATCCGACATTTGTCGGCTGAGCGACGACTGACTGACACACAGATCGACGGCCAATTCGTTCTGTCGGCACTCCCCACGCGCCGCCAGCATGAACAACACACTGACCAGCGCAGGCGGCAGCAGGCTGTCTGCACCGGTGGTGACCGCGGCTCGCAGCGATCTGCCGAACATGAAGATCGTGTCGACGAGCGCTTGGGCCGTCTCCGGCTGTACCGACATTGCCTACCCCTGAATTCGAGTGGCCCGAACGAGCCGTGACTTGAAAACGGAAAACTACTTGCAGAACGAAACTATACGATTAGTTGCGTAATGCAAGCAACTGTTGTGAACGCGAGAAGCGTCACACCGTTTCAGGGAAAGATTTCGGGACGTCTCAGCGTTCGAGGAGCGCGATGCACTCCATGTGGTGAGTCTGGGGGAACGCGTCGAACGCCCGGAGGCCACCGATTCTGAAGCCCTGCTCCAGGTAGAGGCCGATATCGCGACCGAACGACGCCGGGTCGCACCCGATGTGGACTATCCGCTCAGCGCCCGTTGAGGCGAGAGCTTCCACGACCGGACGGCCGGCCCCCGCACGTGGCGGGTCGAGCACGACGACAGCAGGCGAACGCTCCAGATCCGCGATGATGTTCTCGACGCGGGCGCTGTGGAAGCGCACCTGACCGAGATCGGACAGCGCTGCCTGCCCGTCCGCGACTGCACGCGCCGAAGATTCGACGGACTCCACCACGCCGGACGGCCCGACAAGCTCGGCGAGCACAGCTGCGAACACGCCGACACCGCCGTAGAGATCCCAGGCCGTGTCCGCGGTAGCGGCTCCGGCCCACTCCCCGACCACCTGTGAGTACGCGGCCGCAGCGCCGCGATGGGCCTGCCAGAAACCGGTCGCGGCCAGCGCCCATTCTCGACTGCCGACGCGCTCGGTCACTGTGTCCGATCCGATGGCAACTCGGGTCTTTCGCGGGCCGCCGCTTGCCGCTCGGCGTGCCATCGCGCCGCGTCGCCCGGGCGTCCGCCGTCCCGTCTTGGACACCGCGGGTGCCGCGATTTCCACGACGTGCCGCTCGCCCGCAGCGTCGAGAACGACCTGCAGCTCGCTACCTGGCGCCCACTGCGCACCGCCGAGACCGTCGTACGCGCTCTGATCGATCTGGGTGCACCGCAGGTCTGTGACGATCCGGTTGCTGCGGTACGCGTGGTATCCGGCGACACCGTGCCCGTCCACCGCCAACCGGACTCGCGTGCGCCAACCCGTTCCGCCTCCGGTTCCGGGCAGTTCCTCTACCTCGACGTCCGATTCGACACGAGCCAGTCGCAGAAGCTGCTCCCGCACGACCGAGGTCTTCATCTCACGTTGGACGCTCAGATCCGCATGCGAGTAGTCGCAGCAGCCCGCCCCGCCCGGGCCGGAGATCGGGCATGTCGGATCGATCCGATGCGGAGAAGCGTCGAGAACGGTGATCGCGTCGGCGCGGCAGAACGATCCGCCCTTGTCCTCGGTCACCCGGACCAGCGCACGCTCCCCCGGCAAACCGTGACGGACGAACACGACCCGCCCCTCGTGCCGGGCGACGACGAACCCGCCGTGACCGGGGTTGCCCAGATCGACCTCGAAGGTCTGTCCGGTCCAATTCTCACTCAACGAACTACGCCTGCCATTTCGATGTTGCCGATCATTTTTCGCCGGTGATCATTTCTCGCCGGTGTCGTAACCACGACGCGTGGCACCTGCGGTCTTCTCGATGTCGAGCGGCTTCGCCTTTGCCGACGAACTCAGCTGCCACGGAACGCTGGTCACCATCACGCCGGGCTGGAAAAGCAGACGACTCTTCAGACGAAGCGCGCTCTGATTGTGCAGGATCTGCTCCCACCAGTGTCCGACGACGTACTCGGGAATGAAGACGGTGACGACGTCACGTGGGGCATCGCGTCGTACACGCTTGACGTAGTCGAGAACCGGCTTGGTGATTTCGCGGTACGGCGACTCGATCACCTTGAGCGGAACCGTCACGTCACTCTTCTCCCACTCCCGCACGAGTGCGCGGGTGTCCGGCTCGTCGACGTTGACCGTGATGGCTTCGAGGGTGTCCGGTCGCGTGGCTCGCGCGTAGGCGAGAGCTCGCATCGTCGGCATGTGCAACTTCGAGACGAGCACGATCGAGTGCGTGCGGCTGGGCAGTACGCCGTCCCACTCCTGCTCCTCGAGCTCGGCTGCGACGCTGTCGTAGTGCTTGCGGATCATCTTCATCACGATGAAGATCGCGACCATCGCGACGATGGCGATCCATGCGCCGGCAGCGAACTTGGTGATCAGAACGATGATCAAGACGGTGGCGGTCATTGCCAGACCGATCGAATTGATCACTCGCGAGCGCTGCATACGGGCCCGTTGCGCCTTGTCGGTCTCGGACTTCAGATGCCGAGTCCAGTGCTTGATCATGCCCGTCTGGCTGAGCACGAACGAGACGAAGACGCCGACGATGTACAACTGGATGAGCTTGGTGACCTCGGCGCCGAACACCACGACGAATGCGATGGCAGCACCGGAGAGGAAGAGGATTCCGTTGCTGAATGCCAGTCGGTCGCCGCGCGTGTGCAGCTGACGCGGTAGGTACCGATCCTGCGCCAGGATCGATCCGAGTACCGGAAATCCGTTGAACGCGGTGTTCGCGGCCAGAACCAGGATCAGTGCCGTGACGATCGCCATGAAGAAGAAACCGATCGGGAAACCACTGAACACGGCTTCGGCGATCTGCGCGATCAAGGTCTTCTGATGGTAGCCCTCCGGCGCTCCGACCAGCTGTTCCTGCGGATTGTGTGCGTAGACGATGCCGATCTTCTGAGCCAGGATGATGATGCCCATCAGCAGGACGATGGCGATCGACCCGAGCAGCAGCAAGGTCGTGGCAGCGTTGCGCGACTTCGGCTTCTGGAACGCCGGTACGCCGTTGCTGATGGCCTCGACGCCGGTCAGTGCGGCACAGCCCGAGGAGAATGCGCGGGCGATCAGGAACGCGAAGGCAATTCCGTACAGATGCGAATCCTCGGCGTTGAGCGTGAACGACGACGATTCCGCGTGCACATCCTCACCGAGGACGTAGATCCGGAAGAATCCCCACCCGAGCATCAGGAACATGCCGACGATGAATGCGTAGGTCGGAATTGCGAACGCGGTCCCCGATTCACGGATACCGCGAAGGTTGACCGCGGTCAGCAACACGATCGCCGCAACCGCGAACAACACCTTGTGCTGCGCGACGAACGGCAGAGCCGAGCCGATGTTCGACGCCGCCGACGAGATCGACACGGCGACCGTCAGCACGTAGTCGACCATCAGCGCACTACCGACGGTCAGACCGGCGGTCGGGCCGAGGTTGACCGTCGCGACCTCGTAGTCGCCGCCACCGGAGGGGTATGCGTGGACGTTCTGGCGGTAGCTCGCCACCACCACAGCCATGACGATGGCGACGGACAATCCGATCCAGGGTGTGTACGCATACGCGGAAATACCCGCGACGGAGAGAACCAGGAAGATTTCTTCGGGGGCATACGCGACGGACGACATCGCGTCGGACGCGAAGACCGGTAGTGCAATTCGCTTGGGTAGCAGCGTGTGCCCGAGTTTGTCGCTTCGGAACGGCCGACCGAGCAGGAGCCGCTTGGTAGCGGTCGAGAGCTTAGACACGTGCAAAGCGTAAGCCGTCTCGCCCGATTCGGAGTCATCAGAGCCCCAACTTCACCTTTTGTCGTGACAACCGGCACGCGAGCGACCGTTGTACTTGCTCTTCCCGTGAAGGGCTGTACCGTTCGATTCGGCGTGCAATCGCGCCATGAGGGTCCATGAACGGAGTAGGGCGTGTATGTCGTCATCATGGGGTGCGGTCGAGTGGGTTCTTCCCTCGCCGCGTCTCTGACCAGGATCGGACATGAGGTCGCCGTCATCGACCGCGATCAGAGTGCGTTTCTGCGTCTCGATCTCGACTTCCCGGGAACCAAGGTTCTGGGAATGGGGTTCGACCGTGACGTGCTGGTCCGGGCGGGAATCGAGCGGGCCGACGCCTTTGCCGCGGTGTCCTCGGGAGACAATTCCAACATCATCGCAGCGCGAGTCGCACGCGAGACTTTCGGCGTCGAACGCGTCGTCGCACGTATTTACGACGCCAAGCGTGCCGCTGTTTACGAGCGACTCGGCATTCCCACGGTCGCCACCGTGCCGTGGTCGACGGATCGTTTCCTGCACACGTTGACCAAGGAAAGTCAGACTGCGAAGTGGCGCGATCCTTCGGGCACTGTCGCCATCACCGAACTTGCCCTGCACGAGGATTGGGCGGGCAAGCCGATCGCACTCCTCGAGGGCGCGACCAGTTCGAGAGTCGCCTTCATCATCCGCTTCGGGACCGGCATTCTCCCCGACCGCAAGACTGTCATCCAGGCCGACGATCAGGTCTACATCGCCGCCGTGTCGGGAACCGTCGCCGAAGCTGTCGCACTGGCCGGCAACCCGCCGCCGAGCGACGACTGAGGGAGGCCGCAGATGACTGATCCGTACGCCACCCCCCACAACAAGACTGCGACTGTGTTGCACTACAACGTGATTGGAAGTTCTCGATGAAGGTCGCCATCGCCGGAGCCGGCGCCGTAGGCCGTTCCATTGCGCGAGAGCTGATTCGAAGCTCACATGACGTCATGCTGATCGAACGCAAACTCGATCACATCGAACCGGAGTCGGTGCCCGAGGCGAAGTGGGTGCACGCGGACGCCTGCGAACTCAGCAGACTCGAGGACGCGTCGATGGAGTCGTACGAGGTCGTGATTGCCGCGACCGGAGACGACAAGGCAAACCTGGTCCTCAGTCTGCTCGCGAAAACCGAGTTCGGTGTTCGCCGAGTTGTCGCCCGCGTCAACGATCCCCGCAACGAGTGGCTCTTCGACGAGTCCTGGGGCGTGGACGTCGCCGTCTCGACACC
Source organism: Rhodococcus sp. IEGM 1302 (assembly GCF_030056935.1). Classification (NCBI taxonomy): domain Bacteria; kingdom Bacillati; phylum Actinomycetota; class Actinomycetes; order Mycobacteriales; family Nocardiaceae; genus Rhodococcus; species Rhodococcus sp. IEGM 1302. The sequence goes on from NZ_JASHKY010000007.1 coordinate 125,251, forward strand.
GCGGATGCTCGCTTCGCTCGTCGAAGAGGCCGTCTCGGTCGGTGACCTGGTCAAACTGATGACACTGCGGCAGGGACAGGCCAACCTCGTCGAGATCACGTTGCCCGACAACACACCTCTTGCCGGAAAAGCCGTCAAGAAACTCGAACTTCCGCGAGACTGCGCACTGGTCACCATCCTGCGTGGCGGACGCGTGATCGTCCCGCAGATGGACGATCCCATCGAAGGCGGGGACGAACTGCTCTTCGTTGCGGCCGTCGACGCCGAGGATCAGCTGCGCGTTGCACTCCGCCTGGAGAATTGACCGACGAACACACTGACGACGAAAGGGAATCACATGGCACAAGCGCCCGAAAACACCGTAGTCACCGACAATCCAGCCCAGAGCCGGTACGAGATCCATGCCGACGGCGACCTCGCCGGGATCGAGGACTACACCACCTCCGGTGACGTCGTCTCGTTCAACCACACCGAGATCTACCCCGCCTTCGAAGGTTTCGGATTGGCCGGGGTTCTCGTCCGCCAGGCTCTGGACGACCTACGAGCACGCGGCCTCAAGGTTCACCCGGTGTGCCCGTACGTCGTGAAGTTCCTCGACAAGCACCCCGAGTACCAGGACCTGATCAGCTGAGATCTCGGTCTTCGCGCGGCTTCGTCAGATTCACCGAGCCCACCTCTTCGGACTCTGCGTCCGTGGCGGTGGGCTCGCTGCTTTCGGGCTCCACAACCGGTTCAGGCTCGACGATGCGATCGGCCTTACGCACAGCCCAGACCGTCACGAGCAGCACCAAACCGGTCAACGGCCAACCCATGCCGATACGCGCGACTGCGAGCCATCCGGTGTGGTCGGTGTCGTAGAGCTGTGACTGAACGAGATACCGCGCACCGAAGACCAACGCCCACGCTGCCGTCGCGACGTCGTAGAGCCGGACGGCGGAGCTGTGCTTGCGCCAGAGATTGCCGTGCCCGTTGAGATAGCCCCAGATGATTCCGACGAGGGGCCAGCGCACGAGGATGGAAATCAGGAAGACCGCACCGTAGGCGAGGCTCGTGTAGATACCGAAGAGGAAATATCCTTTGGCGTCGCCGGTGCGGTAGGCGATGAATGCGGAAACTCCGACTCCGAGAAAACCGGAAATAGCGGGTTGGAGGGAATCCTTACGGAAGAGGCGCCAGGCCGCGATAGCGACAGCGACGCCTAATGCGGCCCAGATTGCCGCGGTGAGATTCCAGATGCTGTTGACCGGGACAAAAATCAGAATCGGCAAAGACGAATAGATCAGACCACTCAGCCCGCCGAGTTGGTCGATTACCGATCGCTGTTGTGTTTCAGTCACCTGTCGAGGGTGCCACAGTCACCGAGTTGCACGGTAAATGCGGGAAACGCGCCTATTCGCCGCGCAGTTCGTAGTACGGGTTGAAGATCGCCTTGCGACCGTCACGCTCGCCCACACGACCGCGGATCAGCAGGGTCTTACCGGTCTCGATTCCCGGGATCCGGCGACGCCCGATCCAGACGAGATTGATCACCTCGGTGCCATCGAAGAACTCGGCCTCGATGCTGGCATTTCCCGACTTGGGACACGCGTCGACGCTGCGGAGTCGGCCCACCATCGTGACTTCTTCACCGCGACGACAATCGCATGCCTTCTGACCTCCGGAAGCCTTGTTGGACTCGGCCATCTCCTGGGCGTCCAACTGGTCGACGTCCTCGGTCAGACGCTGGGTCAGTCGACGAAAATATCCTGCGGCGGCGGGTGCCATTGCGCGCTCCTGCGAACATGTGTGACGCAAGGGTTTCGCGTCACGTGAAGGGCTGTGTGATCGCCACTGTAGACCCATTACGAGCGTGTAACCACACCGGTCAGTCCGCGTCTCGGGGGCACCGGGCAAGATCAAGAGATGCAGAACTCGGAATTGGCGACCGTTGCCGTCGTTCTCCCAGGTACAGGCTCTGACGCCCACTTCGCGGACCGCGCATTCCGGGCGCCGCTGGAGGCTCTGGGTGTGCGCATCGTCGCAATTGAACCGGACCCTCGGCGTGTCGTGGACGGCTATCTGGACGCGATGGACAGAGCCGCGGACACGCACGGCCGAATCATCGTCGGAGGGGTCTCGATCGGAGCGGCCGTTGCACTCCAGTGGGCCGCCGACAATCCCGATCGAACCGTGAGTGTGTTGGCAGCGCTTCCGGCCTGGACGGGCTCGGCCGACGACGCCCCCGCAGCAGCGAGCGCGCGGTTCACCGCCGGGCAACTGCGCTCCGAAGGCTTGGAGTCGGTGATCGCTGCGATGCTCGCGTCGAGTCCGGCGTGGCTCGGAGCCGAACTCGAGCGCTCCTGGCGCTCTCAGTGGCCCGATCTCCCGGCTGCGCTCGACGAGGCGGCGTCGTACCACTCACTCGGCGAGAGCGCGCTACGGGCGGTGGGCGTTCCGGTCGGCATTGCGTCGGCGGTGGACGATCCGGTTCATCCCGCGTCAGTGGCGCAGGCCTGGGCGGCTTCACTCCCCCGCGGCGCAGTCGCCACGACGATGCTCGACATGATCGGGCGCGACCCCGCGGTTCTCGGGTCCACCTGCATCAAAGCGCTCGCGGCGATCGAATCCGATACCACCGCGAGCGCCTGAAGAAAATTCTGTTACTGACCCAATTGCTGCATGGCAGAACCGGATTCGCCGCTACGAGGCGGCGGGGTCGGCCGTGCTGGAGGTGCCGGCGGAGCGGGCGGTGCTGACTGCTGTTGCTGCTGGGCGGCGACCTGTTGCTGCTGCGCTGCCGCCAACTGCTGCTCGTGTGCGGCCGCCAACTGCTCGGCGAGCACCTGCGGGAGCACCACGGGCAGCGGTGTCCGCACCGGATGCGGCTCTGATCCTCGGTTGACGACGGTGTCACGCAAGATGTCCCGTGCGATTGCCACCAGAGGAGCGTTCGCGGCGGTGGATCCACTCGGACCCGCGACCACGCAGCGCACCATCCACCGGGGACCGTCGACGCCGATGAACCGCAAGTCCATGTTGGCCGTCACAGCAGCCAGTTCACGGCCCCACGGGCCGTTCTCGACGCTCACCGCGGAATTGTCGTCGCGAAGCGACTGCGCGAGCTCGGCAACGACCTCACGCCACTGACCGGGCGATTTCGGGGCGGCGTAGGCAGCAACCGTGATGCGGCCGTGCTCGGTGACCAGGTGCACGGCCTGCGGCGAACCGTTGGGCGCCATCTCGACCTGCAACTGCCCGCCGGTCGGCATCGGCACCAGAACGGAACCGAGATCAAGACGCTGACCGTCACGGCCTGCCGTCGGATCGTCGGAATCGATCTCCGAGATGTCGTAAGGGCCTTCCGATTCGTCACCGAACTCGTCGCCGGTGACTTCGAGATCGTCTTCGACCTCGTCGATCTCCACCGACTCGTCGTTCTCGTCACCGAAGAAGCTGGTGGTTTCCTCGTCGACGTCTGTCTTCTTCTTGCGTCCGAACATGATTCAGACTCCCTCTCCGACTACCGCGCCAGGCGCATCGGTATCGAGTATCGCGTGCCCGCCGCTGGAACCGTAGCCTCCGGTTCCTCTGGTCGTGTCGTCCAGCGATTCGACTTCCTCGAAAACCGGAAGTTCGACTCGTTGAACCACGAGCTGAGCGATTCGGTCACCGCGGCGGATGTCGATGGCTGTGGCCGGATCGAGATTGATCAAGCAGACCTTGAGTTCGCCCCGGTATCCCGCGTCCACGGTTCCGGGCGCATTCACGATCGACAGTCCCGATTTGGCGGCGAGTCCGGAACGCGGATGGATCAACCCGACGGTGCCCACCGGCAAAGCGATCGCGATCCCCGTTCCGACCAGTGTTCGGTGGCCGGGTTCGATGGTGACGTCGCTGGTGGAGCACAGATCCACACCCGCATCTCCGGGATGCGCACGCTGTGGAACGGGCAGGTCTGGATCCAGTCGCTTCAAGGCGATGGAGAGATGGTCGCTCACGTGGGCCAAGACTACTCGTAGCGACGGACTATCCTTGACAGGTGCCCGAAACATCTCGACCTGACGTCGCCACCACAACGCCCCCGTCCACGACGCTGTACTCCGAGCGCCTGTGGGTGCCGATCTGGTGGTGGATCGCCGGGCTGGCCGTAGCCGGACTCCTCGCGGCCGAGGTCCACATGGGCCGCCCGGGGCTTCTCTCGTACCTGGCGTACGTCGTACTACTCCCGATCCCGATCTGGGCGGCATTCTGGCTCAGCCGGATGCGCGTCGAGGTGGTGGAGACAGCAGGGGTGAAGGAATTGCACGTGGGTAGAGCCCACCTGCCGGTCGAATTGATTTCACGGGCGGCAGCAGTGCCGGCTTCCGCGAAGAGTGCTGCGATGGGGCGCCAACTCGATCCGTCGGCGTTCGTCCAGCATCGCCCATGGGTCAAGACAATGGTGTTGATCGTGCTCGACGACCCGGAGGATCCCACGCCGTACTGGTTGGTGAGCACACGTCGTCCCGCTGATCTGCTGGCTGCGCTGGATCTCTGACCAGCGCGGTCACAGCAAAGCAGTGCTTCCCGACCCTTGGTCGACCCTCGCGCTGACGGGTCGACCACCGGGAAGGGAGATCAGGCAGCGCAGTCCATGCATACGAGCTGTCCGTTGGCATCACTGGCCAGGCGGCTGCGGTGATGAACCAGGAAGCAGCTCGAACACGTGAACTCGTCTGCCTGCTTCGGAACAACTCGAACCGAGAGTTCCTCGCCGGAAAGGTCGGCACCCGGCAGCTCGAAGGACTCCGCGGTGTCCGTCTCGTCGATGTCGACGACGGCTGACTGCGCTTCGTTGCGTCGCGCCTTCAGCTCCTCGAGCGAGTCCTCCGAAACCTCGTCGGACTCTGTACGCCTCGGTGCGTCGTAGTCAGTTGCCATCTCGTCTACCCCATCCTCTTCGTGTATCCCGGTCCCGTGTGCGCCGAGAATCCGGTAGATCCTTGATGCGCATGGAAACCGCCGTGGCATCCAGATCATTCCCTGTCGCTGCATAACGCTGCAGGACCGGAATTAGTGCCCGGAAGTTCCTTCCAAGAACGTGATCTGCGCCTCATTTGGTTGTCATTTCGGCGTCCGGCCGATGCCCAGTTGAACGACCTGGGCCGCCAGACAGTAGCCGACGTGAGCACGAAAGTAGTAACCGAATCGGAAATTTCCGAAAAATGACTGCGAATTGTCACCAAGGCAAGAGCAAGCTGTGACCTTTCCACGATGTTTTCGGGCCGAATCCGGGTAGAAACAGGCCGGTAATCGGCCAACTGCCGTTTCTCAATCGACAAGGACTCGACGCGTCGAGCCTCGCTTCGGCTGTCTCGTCACACAGGCCCTCTAAGGTAGGCACCGAACGTCATGCCGGCGCCGCTCGGCCCGATGGCGAAGTAGAAGTTTCGTCAAGAAAGTCGAGGGATACCGTGGTTTCTCTGATCACCGAAGGCAGCTCTACCGATGACCAGGGACGTCCGTTCCGCCGTCGGCGCGCGTGGCCGGTGATCGCCGTGTTCGCGGTACTCGCATTGATCGGCAGTGTCTTGTGGGTCCGCATCCTGAGCGCCGAGGCGGAAGTCAGTGACACCGTCGCCTGCAACCTGCCGCAACCTTCGTCCGATCCTTCGGCAGCGGCGCCACTACCGCTGGGAACCGTCGTCGACCGCTCGAAGCTGCTCGACGTGGATCCCGCTCCCCTCGCCGCCACCAAGGTTCGTGTGTTCAACGCCAACGGTGAACACGGCCAGGCGGCCCAGGTGGCAGCGCAACTGAGCGAGTTCGGCTTCTCCAGCGCGCCGGACGTCCAGGTCGGAAACGACCCCGTCTACGTCGACCAGAACATGGAGTGCCAGGGTCAGATCCGATTCGGAGCGAACGGCCTCGCCGCCGCCAGTTCCGTCTGGCTGGTCGCCCCCTGCGCCGAACTGGTCCAGGACGGCCGCGGCGACGACACCGTCGACCTGGCTCTCGGCACCTACAACAAGGGCGCCCTGACCCCCAACACCGACGCCACCGCGATCCTGCATGCTCTGGCCGAGCAACCCGCAAACGCCGAAGTCGCCCCCATGGACATCGCACTGCTCAAAGCAGCGCGCACGGCGCGCTGCTGACAAGCCTCAGCTCGGAATCGGCTGATCTGCGCCGGTAGCTCCGAGCATGTGCGCGAACTGCTCGGCGATCGCCGGAGCGACTGCGTAAACGACATCACCGTCGGCCGACGTGGAATTTGACGCCGGGACGTTGATGACGGCGCCCGCTTCGGAAGCGATCAGGGAGCCAGCTGCCCAGTCCCACGGACTCAGTCCGTGTTCGAAGTGAGCGTCGACCCGGCCGGTGGCGACCATGCACAGATCCAAAGCCGCCGAACCGATGCGTCGGATGTCGCGAACCTGCGGCAGGATCTGCCCGATCAACGTGCCCTGCACCTTCCGGCGATCCGCTCCGTAACCGAAGCCGGTGGCCAACAGCGCCATTGACAGCTCGGTCACCTCATTGGCTTGCAGGTCGCTGACGACGCCGTCGGCCGTGGTCATGGTTGCACCGCCGCCCCGATGCGCGGCGTACGTGGTTTCCAACGACACGTCGACGACAGCCCCGGCTACCGAGACCCCGTCGATCTGTACGGCCACCGAGATGGCGAACGCGGGGATTCCGTAGAGAAAATTCACCGTGCCGTCGATGGGATCGACAACCCATCGAACTCCCGCGGAATCGTCGGTGTCTCCGCCACCTTCCTCACCCAGGATCGAATCTGCAGGCCGCCATTGCGCCAGAAGGTCGCGAATCACCTGTTCGGTTTCGGTATCGACCACCGTGACGGGATCGGTGGGCGTGCTCTTCGCCGCAACCGAACCACCCTCGGCGGCACCGGAACCCACCAGGCCGAATACCTCGGGCCGACGCAAGCGGACGTGTTCGGCTGCGCGTTCGGCGACGGCTACGGCTACTTCCCGCAACTGTGCGGGGTCCAGAGAATCGGCGGAAAAGTCGGGCAACATTCTTTCTGAAGGGCGCACCGGACCATCGCAACACATCTCTACCGAGGGGCACCACTCGAACGTCTCGAGGTGGGCGGTTCGAGAGGACGCGCCCGGGTCCTTGTTCGGGTTAGTGTTTGCAACGGTAGATCGTGACCTCGAATTCGACACTCAGGAGCGCAGGACGATGACAACCACAGGTTTCGGGATCGACGTCGGCGGCAGCGGCGTCAAGGGCGGCACGATCGACCTGAGCACCGGGGAAATGATCGGTGACCGCATCAAGATCCTGACCCCGCAGCCGTCCACACCCGATGCGATCGCGGGCACTGTCGCCGAGATCGTCGAGCAGGCCAAGTGGACCGGTCCGGTCGGCATCACCTTGCCCGCTGTCGTGACCGGCGGCGTCGCGCGAAGCGCCGCGAATATCGACAAGTCCTGGATCGACACCGACGCCGCCGCTCTGTTCGGCAAGGCGCTGGGCGGGCGCGAGGTCACCGTCCTCAACGACGCCGACGCTGCCGGAATCGCCGAGGACTCGTTCGGAGCGGGTAAGGACACCTCCGGCGTCGTGATCTTGTTGACCTTCGGCACCGGAATCGGATCTGCCGTGCTGCACAACGGAGTTCTGTTGCCCAACACCGAGTTCGGTCACCTCGAGGTCGACGGCAAGGAAGCCGAGCACCGGGCGGCGTCGTCGGTGAAGGAGAAGAAGGACTGGAGCTACAAGGAGTGGGCCGTCGAGGTCTCGCGAGTTCTGACCACCTTCGAGAACCTGCTCTGGCCAGACCTCTTCATCGCCGGAGGCGGTATAAGCCGCAAGCACGAGAAGTGGATTCCGCATCTGACCAACCGCACCAAGGTCGTCCCCGCCACCCTTCTCAACACCGCGGGAATTGCCGGAGCTGCGCTCGCATCGGTCGGACTGACTAGGTCGGCCTCCGTCGCCGGATGAGAAAACCCGCACGTGAAAAGCGGAAAATCTACCTGTTACGGCCCGCCGTGACGTAAGAGTTTCCTGAGAGTCGTTACAATGGTGAAGTCCGGCTGCGCGCCGGCCAACAACCATTGACCTCTCCGCCGGATCACCACTCTGGCGTGACGCCGCACGACACCGTCACGAAAGGGCGTACGTGGCAGCCACCGATACACGTCAGACTGCTGATTCTCCATCAGAGTCAGAGCCACAATCTCCAGCCGTGGAGGCGGCCACCGTCACCGCTCCGGCAGCCAAGAAGGCTCCGGCGAAAAAGGCCCCCGCCAAGAAGGCAGCAGCAAAGAAGGCTCCGGCCAAGAAAGCTCCGGCCAAGAAGGCAGCAGCTAAGAAGGCCAGCCCCAAGAAGGCCGGCGATCCTGACGCCGAAGACGGCGATGTCGAGTTGGAAGACATCGACATCACGGACGGCGACCTTGCCGAGGTCGAGTCCGATGTCGTCGAGGTCGTAGCAGTCGGCGAAGACGAAGAGACCGCTGCAGAGCCGTCCGAGAAGGACAAGGCTTCCGGCGACTTCGTCTGGGACGAGGAAGAGTCCGAAGCTCTCCGTCAGGCACGCAAGGATGCCGAACTGACGGCGTCCGCCGACTCGGTTCGCGCCTACCTCAAGCAGATCGGCAAGGTCGCACTCCTCAACGCCGAAGAGGAAGTCGAACTGGCCAAGCGCATCGAGGCCGGCCTCTACGCCGTGCAGATCATGCAGGACCTCGCTGACAAGGGCGAGAAGTTGCCTGCGGCTCAGCGACGCGACATGAGCTGGATCTGCCGCGACGGCAACCGCGCCAAGAACCACCTCCTCGAGGCCAACCTCCGCCTGGTCGTCTCACTCGCCAAGCGCTACACGGGCCGCGGCATGGCGTTCCTGGACCTCATCCAGGAAGGCAACCTCGGTCTGATCCGTGCAGTCGAGAAGTTCGACTACACCAAGGGTTACAAGTTCTCGACCTACGCCACGTGGTGGATCCGTCAGGCCATCACCCGCGCAATGGCCGACCAGGCTCGCACCATCCGTATCCCGGTACACATGGTCGAGGTCATCAACAAGCTCGGCCGTATCCAGCGTGAGCTGCTCCAGGACCTGGGCCGTGAGCCCACGCCGGAAGAGCTCGCCAAGGAAATGGACATCACGCCGGAGAAGGTGCTGGAAATCCAGCAGTACGCGCGTGAGCCGATCTCTCTCGACCAGACCATCGGCGACGAGGGCGACAGCCAGCTCGGTGACTTCATCGAAGACTCCGAAGCTGTTGTCGCAGTCGATGCCGTCTCGTTCACCTTGCTGCAGGATCAGCTGCAGTCGGTACTCGAGACGCTGTCCGAGCGCGAAGCCGGCGTGGTTCGCCTCCGCTTCGGTCTCACCGACGGTCAGCCGAGGACTTTAGACGAAATCGGACAGGTCTACGGCGTCACGCGCGAGCGTATCCGCCAGATCGAATCGAAGACGATGTCGAAGCTGCGCCACCCGTCGCGTTCGCAGGTTCTGCGCGACTACCTCGACTAGTCACACCAGCTATGCACACAAGAGCCGCTCTCCGGATCGCCGGAAAGCGGCTCTTGTGCGTTTGCCGCCTCAGACCAAGAGTGCGTCCCGGAGTTGTGCGACATCGTCCTCGCTCAACTGAAGGCCGTCCCGGACGTAGTTGTCGAAGTTGCCGTACACCCGATCCACCGTGGCGAAAGACGTGTCCAGCCAAGACTGTTCGACGCCGTCGATGAACGCGCTCCCCGTGCGGGGTCCGGTGAGGTACTGATTGCTGAGCATGTAATCGGCGTTCACGTCGGTGCGACTCACGCCGAGGACGGTCAGGAGAACTGCGGTCATCCAACCGGTACGGTCCTTGCCCGCCGAGCAGTGGTAGAGGACTGAACCGTCGGTGTTCGCGACGTTCACCAGCGCTTCGTGGAATGCGCGGCTCGCCCCCGGATCGGTCACCATCAACGCGTACATCGTCGGCATGTCCACCAGCGCCGGGAGGTTGGCGGGGTTGGTTCCGATGACGTCGAACCAGTTGCTTCGCGCCCCGTTCGGAAGGCGATCCTGCGAGAGCGTTCGTTCGACGACCGTACGGAAGTCGTCGACCGATTCCACTCCGCGTTCGCTCAACGACGCGAGATCCGACGGTGTCAGCTTGTCGAGGGCATTCGAGCGAAATACCTTCCCCCACCGAACGGTCTGCCCGTCCGCGGCGTCGTAGCCACCGATGTCACGCGCGTTCGACGCACCCTCGAGGTGTAGCGATCGATCCGCGGCAACCTGCGCAGCTGTGGGTCCGGCGTGGTCGAGAGCGGGAATTCCACCGGCGAGCGCCGGGACCGGTGCACACGAGATGATCAGCGCACACAGAGCGGTCGCGGCGGGACGGGCGATTCTGTTCGACATCCGGACAGAATAGGACCGCAATCAGGACTTCGTACGAACCTTGATGTACAACGAGGCGACCGGTTCGATAACTCTTGCCGCCACCGGGCCGATGACCGCCATCAGGAGCACGTAAGCAGTTGCCAATGCGGCAAGTTCGGCGTCGACGGCGCCTGCGGACACCGCGAGGCCTGCGATGATGATGGAGAACTCACCGCGGGCGATCAGAGCGGCACCGGCGCGCGCCTGACCCATTCGCGCGACACCCTGACGTCTGGCCGCCCAAGCGCCGGTTACCAGCTTCGTGATCGCCGTGACCACTGCCAGGATCGCGGCCCATCCGAGGACTGGCGGAATGGAACTGGGATCGGTGTTGAGACCGAAGACCACGAAGAACATTGCGGCGAACAGATCTCGAAGGGGCTCGAGCACGCGACTGGCATTGTGCGCCGTCGACCCCGAGATCGCGATTCCGAGGAGGAATGCGCCCACAGCCGCCGACACCTGCATCGCCGAACTGATGCCGGCGACCAACAGTGCGGCACCGAGCAGCTTGAGCAGGAGCGTCTCACTGTCGGGACTGTCGAGGAGGGCGGAGACGTACCGTCCGTATCGGAGGGCCACGACAAGAACCACGGTGATGACCAACAACGAGATCCCGACCGCTTCGAGCCCGCCCATGAAGCTCACGCCCGCGAGCATCGCGGTCAGAATCGGCAGGTACAGCGCCATCGCCAGGTCTTCGAACACCAGAATCGACAGCACGACCGGTGTCTCGCGGTTACCGAGGCGCCCCAGGTCGCTGAGCACCTTGGCGATGATTCCCGAAGACGAGATGTAGGTGACGCCGGCCATGACCGTCGCCCCCACGACGCCCCAGCCGAGCATCAAGCCGACAACCGCGCCAGGGGTGGCGTTGAGGACGATGTCGACGATGCCGGCTACCCGCGAGCGTTTGAGACCGGTGACGAGCTCGGCGGCAGTGTATTCGAGCCCCAACAGCAGCAAGAGCAGGACGATCCCGATCTCACTTGCCAGATGGGAGAACTCGCCGATGTCGCCGAGCTGGATGAAACCGCCCTGTCCGAAGCACAGGCCGCCGATCAGGTAGAACGGGATGGGCGACATGCCGACGCGAGCAGCGAGCCGTCCGAGCAGTCCGAGCGCGAAGAAGACCGCGCCGAGTTCGATCAGTGCGAGGGTGGTTGTGTCCACGCGCCAGTCAGCCGTTGGCCAAGATTTTTGCCGCTGCAGCCAAACCGTCCGGCGTTCCGACTGCCACGAGAAGGTCTCCCCCGGTGAACGTGAAGTCGGGGTTCGGAGACGGGCTCACCTGTCCTGCGCGCATGACGGCGACGATGGACACTCCGGTGCGCGTGCGCATGCCGGTGTCCCCGAGGGTCTGTCCGTCGTAGCGAGAACCGTCCTTGATGTAGAGCTGTTTGGTTCGAATGCCCGGAAGGTCACGGTGCTCTTCCTCGAGCTGAGCAACGAGCTGGGGGGCACCCAGGAGATTGCTGAGCGCTGCCGCTTCCTCGGTGGTCAGAGGCAGCGAGGCAGCACACGCGTCAGGGTCGTCTGCCTTGGAAACGATGAGGTCGGTATGACCGTCCCGATGGGTGACGACACCCACGCGACGACCGGAAGACAGAACAAAATCCTTGCGCGTCCCGATCCCCGGTAGTGGGGTGACTTCTACGTTCATATACCAACGGTAGCGCCGATCGGTGACCTGCATCGCGGGAGGGCCGTAATCCGCGGGGCACAGTTCACGACCGGCCAACCGGCGACCTACCGAACCGGCGAAAACACGCCGTTCTCGCCCGGAAAATACTCGACGACAGCGGTGACGGCTGCGACGGGAATCGGGGCGTACAGATGCGGGAATCGCATCGATTCCGGGTCCGAGGGGACACCCGGTTCGTACTTGACCTGACCGCCGAGCAAGGCCGGATCGATAGCCAGAAGGACTATGTCGTCACGGCCGGCAAAGATCCGATTGGCCGGGAGATGAACTTGCGCCGGAGTCGACATGTGGACAAATCCCTCCGCCTCGAATCCGTCGGGGATACGTTCACCGAGCTGTTGTGCCCGCGCCCACTCCTCGCGCGTGCACATGTGGAGCAACTCGACGCTCTCGTCGACAAGTGGTTCGCGTCCCGGGTTCATCCGCCCAGAATATCGGGCTGAGGTCGGCGATCCGAATCAGCTGTCAGCGAACAATCTTCACCCGAGAATGCCTGCCCAGCGCATTTCCAGTGAGACACAACACTAAGAAACGCCTTCGGGAACAACCCGTAAACCCCAAACGTCTGTAAGAGTGGATCTACCGCGCCATTCCGACGCGGCGGACCAGGCCCCAGGCACGCGGCCCGAATGCCGCAAAGCCAGTACGGAGGAGTCATGCCCGGAACACTGACCAGCCCACAGTTGACCGCTGCCGACCGGTGCGACCGGTGCGGTGCCGGAGCACGCGTACGCGCCGTGCTTCCCACCGGCGGCGAGCTTCTCTTCTGCGGACACCACGCAACCGAACACGCGGATCGACTTCGCGAGATGAATGCCGTCGTCTCCGAAAGCGAACCCGCAATCTGACCTGTCAGCCGGGGGTGGCCTCTTCACGAGGCGCGCCATGAACGCCAGAACGGGCGATCACAGTCACTGTGATCGCCCGTTCTGCCGTTCCGGGGCCGCAAGCACGCGAAGCGTGCGGGACCGGTATCGGCTGCTACCAGCTGCGGAGAATCGCGATGCGTTCGGTCAGCTGATCGACAGTAGCGATGGCCGTCGGCGGACCGCCGCACACCCGGCGCAGTTCCGCGTGAATGATGCCGTGCGGCTTACCAGTGCGGTGAACGTTCATCGCCACCAACCCGTTGAGCTCCTTGCGGAGCGCACCGAGCTGATCTGCCGTGGCCGCTCGATCGGATACCACTGCCGCCGTGGGTTGCGGGGCGGCGGCCTTGGCCGAGTTGGCCTCGACCTGCGTCTGCTGGCGTTGACGCAGCAATGCCCGCATCTGATCGGCGTCGAGTAGGCCTGGCAGACCGAGGTAGTCGGCTTCCTCGTCACTTCCGGCGAATGTCGCGGTACCGAAGGATGATCCGTCGTAGATCACCTGGTCGAGTTCGGCATCGGCGCCCAGGGACGTGAACGCCTTCTCCTCCTCACCCAGCTCGTCCTTCTGCTTGTTCGCATCGGCGAGCAGGTCGTCTTCGAGGCCGTCCTTCTCACGATGCGGCTTGCCGAGTACGTGATCACGCTGGGCCTCGAGCTGTGCGGCAAGGTCGAGAAGCACCGGCACCGACGGCAGGAAGACGCTGGCAGTTTCGCCCTTACGACGCGAACGCACGAAGCGCCCGATCGCCTGAGCGAAGTACAGCGGAGTCGACGCGCTGGTCGCGTACACACCGACCGCCAGACGGGGAACGTCGACGCCCTCGGACACCATGCGGACTGCGACCATCCATTTCTGGTCGCTCGCACCGAATTCGGCGATTCGCTTGGACGCGGTGGGGTCGTCGGACAGCACGACAGCCGGCTGTTCGCCGGTGATCGCGGTCAGGGCCTTCGCGTACTCGCGGGCCACTGTCTGGTCCGTCGCGATGACAAGTCCGCCGGCATCGGGCATACCGGTACTGCGCAGCTGCGCCAAACGGGTGTCTGCTGCTTGCAGCACGGCAGGAATCCAGTCGCCGGCAGGGTCCAAGGCCGTGCGCCAGGCCCGAGTCGTCTGCTCGGCGCTCAGCGGCTCGCCGAGTCGAGCGGTGAATTCCTCGCCGGCGTTGTTTCGCCACCGTGCCTCGCCCGAGTAGGCGAGAAACACGACGGGGCGAACCACGCCGTCCTTGAGGGCATCCGAATATCCGTAGGAGTGGTCGGCTTTCGAGCGGAGCAGACCTTCCTTGTCCGGCTCGTACTCGACAAAAGGAATGGCACTGTCGTCACTGCGGAACGGGGTTCCGGTCAGTGCGAGACGCCTGGTCGCGTCGCCGAACGCTTCACGAATGGCGTCGCCCCAGCTCTTGGCGTCGCCGCCGTGGTGGATCTCGTCGAGGATGACCAGCGTCTTGCGGCCCTCGGTCCGCACACGATGCTTCGACGGGTGCGAGGCAACCTGGGCGTAGGTCAGCACGACGCCGTGATAGTCACTCGAGGTCTGGCCGGTCGAGTTGGAGAACCGCGAGTCCAATGCGAGGCCGGAGCGCTGAGCGGACTCCGCCCACTGGTGCTTGAGGTGCTCGGTCGGCGCCACGACGGTTATCTGGTCGACCGTCCGGTCACGGAGCAATTCCGAAGCTACCCGCAGAGCGAAGGTGGTCTTACCTGCTCCCGGCGTTGCGACCGCCAGAAAGTCACGCGGGCTGCTGGAAAGGTATTTGGTCAGTGCACGGCGCTGCCATGCACGAAGGGAACCGGTAGGGGCGCCAGGTTGGGTTCCCGCGGATTGAGCTCCGGCGGGTTCGGGCGACTTGCCGAACTCGGCTGCCACGGTCTCAGACGTCATAGGCCGCGCCTCCACTGGAATCGCACTGTTGTCTCGCGCTCCTCGAATTTTCATCAATGTCCGGCGACGAGCCTAGCCGCCGCCACCGACGAAAGCCGCACTCGAAGCGCGTACTCATGGCCGTTCTCACTCCGGCCGGCGAGGTTTCGCCGTTCTCGCATCCTGCCGACCTGCACGCGAATTGTCTCAGAAATGTGCGACACGTCGGCGCCATGGTTGGGCAACCGGGTGTGTCGTCAGGGATGCTGGAGACATCATGAGTGAAGCGCGAGGCGAGAAGTCGAGCGGAAGTGATCTGCACCACCGCAGATGGCATCCGCTACGCCGCACCGGGCAGTTGATCGGTCGAACCCTGAGCAAGGCCTGGGACGATTCCATCTTCGGAAAGGCGGCTACGGCCGCGTTCTGGCAAACGCTGTCGCTTGCTCCCCTGCTGCTCGGCCTTCTGGGAATGATCGGCTACATCGGTGGGTGGTTCGGACCCAACACCGTCGAGATCATCGAATCCAAGATCGTCACGTTCAGCGGAACGATCTTCAGCGAAAGCGTCGTCGACCAGATCATCCGCCCGACGGTGACGGACGTCCTTCAGCGCGGACGCCCGGAGATCATCTCGGTGGGCTTCCTGCTCTCCCTGTGGGCGGGATCATCGGCGATCAGTACGTTCGTCGACTCGATCGTGGAAGCACACGGGCAGCAGGATGCCCGCAATCCCATCTGGCAGCGCATCTTCGCCCTGCTGCTCTACGTGATGTTCCTGGTGATGGCGGTGTTCATCCTGCCGCTGGTAGCTCTGGGGCCGACGCTCGTCGGGCGAGCACTGCCGGCCTCCTGGTACGTGGTCGGATCGAATCTGGTCGACACGTTCTACTACCCCGCTGTCGGTCTGCTGGTGATCATCGGCCTCACGACGCTCTACAAGGTCGCTCTGCCGAAGTCGCTGCCGTGGCATCGGCTGCTCGCGGGCGCCCTGGTCGCCGGTGTGTTCTTCATGGCCGCCAGCACCGGATTGCGCTGGTACCTGGGATTCGTCACCAGCACCGGCTACACGTACGGCGCACTGGCAACGCCGATCGCGTTTCTGCTCTTCACATTCTTCCTCGGTTTTGCCGTCGTCCTCGGCGCCGAGTTCAACGCGACGGTTCAGGAGTTCTGGCCCGCTCGTGCCACTCGGATGGAGCAGATGCGAGAGTGGCTTGCGGCTCAGAACACCGACGAAAAGACCGGTCCGGTCACCAACCTGACCTGGCACCTGGCCACCAGCCCGATCCGCATCTCGGGCGACAAAGCGGACCCGGCCACGGTCCCCTCGTACGGGCGGCCCCGCAGCAGACAAACCGAGAGCAGACAATCGGGGTCGCGCCAGAACTCGTGCGTCGACCAAGATCCCTGCGATGAACCGCACGCAGACGCGAAGAGCCCGGCGGCCGACTGCGTCGAGGCTGTCGATCCGCCGAGCTCCGGAAGTACTCCCGCTCGCCTGACCCGAGGTCAGTCGCCCTTACGGAGTCCTTCGTAAATCTTCTTGCAGTCCGGGCACACCGGTGATCCCGGCTTGGCGGACTTCGTCACGGGAAACACCTCACCGCACAGCGCGACGACATGGGTTCCCATGACGGCGCTCTCGGCGATCTTGTTCTTCTTCACGTAGTGGAAGAACTTCGGGGTGTCGTCGTCGGTCGTTTCGTCGGTGGAGACGTCGGGACGTTCCTTGGTTTGAGTGCTCACCCCTCCAATAATGCCGTCTCCGTCACAGCGGTGCGACCCACGGGTCGTGTGCAATTGTCGGCCGAGAGTGGAACAGTGGAGTCATGGCACGAAATGGCGCGTTCGGCAGGTCCGACGAGGCCGGGACTCCCGACAATCCCGTACTGATCACCGAAGCGCAGCAGTCCGTCGAAGAACAGCACAAAGCCCGAGTGCGCAAGTACATGATCATCATGTCCTTCCGGTTCCCGGCGTTGATCCTCGCGGCGATCGCGTACGGCATCTGGGCCAACGCCTGGATCTCGATGCTCATCATCGGTGCATCCATTCCGCTTCCCTGGATCGCCGTCCTGATCGCCAACGACCGACCACCGCGCACCAAGGACGAACCGAGTCGATACGACGGACGAAAGAAGACCGCAGGCGAGATCGAATCCGCGACGCACCACACCATCGAAGGCTGACAAGTTCCGCCTGCGAGAATGACAGGGTGAGAAGCGAAACGCTCCTGTCCATCACCCCTGCGCTGCGTGAGGCTCTGCTTCGCAATCGATTCGACACCGGAACCATGCTCGAGGCGTTGGGTCCCGAAGTTCACGCTGCTCTCGGTCGAAGTGAGCCGGTGCCCGTGCGCCGCGCCACCCGAGAACTCGGGGACCTGGGCGTTCTCATCAGACTGTTCCTTCTCGCCGATGACTGCCCGGCGGGCGACGTCGCCGCGGCGCTGGCTCCGCTGACAATCGCGCAGTGCGTCGACGCCGGTCTGCTCGAAGGTGAGAACTTCGACAGTGAGAATCCGCTCGTGCGGGCCGCGGTGGATCTTCGCCCCATCGACGTCGGCGACGGCGATCGTTGGGTGATCTCGGATCTCGACGGCGGAATCCGTCCCAAGAAGGCCACGGCCGATCATGTGCTGGGCGTCGGGCATGCGTCACTGTCCTTGCTGCAGGCCACGCCCACCGCGAGGGTCGGCAGCGTGCTCGACCTCGGTACGGGATGCGGCATCCAAGCCCTGCACGCGAACACGTACGCCGATTCGGTCACCGCAACCGACATCAATCAACGCGCTGTCGACCTCACGGCAGCAACCATGGCCCTCAACGGACTGGACGTCGAACTCCTTCAAGGGTCCTGGTTCGAACCCGTCGAGGGTCGAACCTTCGACCAGGTGGTCGCCAATCCGCCGTTTGTCGTCGGCGAGGCACGCGTCCATCACACGTACCGCGATTCCGGCCTCGATCTCGACGGTGCGAGCGAATTGATGATCTCGCAATCGATCGACTACCTGAACCCCGGCGGCACGGCAGCTCTGTTGGCGTCCTGGGTGCACGTCGAAGGGCAGGACTGGCGGTCGCGGATCGCGTCGTGGCTGCCGGCCCACGGCGTCGATGCCTGGGTGGTCCAGCGCGATGTCGCGGATCCGGCTCTGTACGTCGGCACGTGGCTCAAGGACGGCGGGCAGGATCCGCGAGATCCGGAAACGGCATCGAGAGCAAACGCCTGGCTGGATCACCTCGAAGAATCCGATGTCGAGGGCGTCGGCTTCGGTTTCGTGTTCCTTCGCCGCACCGACTCCCCCACCGACCTGATGGCCGAGGACCTCATGCACGGCTTCTCGGACCCGCTCGGGGCCGAGGCGCTCGCTTACTTCGACCGTCTTGCCTGGTTGCGTGAACACGACGTCCTCGAGGAACGCTTCGTCCTCGATCCGGACACGGCTCTCGAACGCGTCTACCTCCCCGGTGACGAGGGATGGCAACAAGTGGTCACGCGTGTGCACCGCGGCAACGGACCGCACTGGCAGCACGAGATCGACGAGCTCGGTGCTGCGCTGTTGGCCGGACTCCGAGCGGATGAACTGGTGGTCGACGAATTGATCGAACTTCTTGCCGCGGCGAACGGCGAAGACCCGAACCAGCTACGTGAGGCCGTCGTCACAATGATGGTCTCGCTGGTTCGACACGGGTTGGTGCTTCCCGTCACGAACTGAGTTCCCGGTGAGTTGCAGATTTTTGTGTTCTCAGCAACTTCTCAGGACGACTGGGAAATAACTGCAGGTCACGGCGATTTAGCGGAAATCGGCACGGGAACTTTCCCGGAACTCTCACACGTTGAACTGTGTGAGAGACCGCCGATAGGGAGGCAAGTCATGACAAGCCCCAGCACCACTACTCGCATTCGTCCGAGCGCCGCAGATCTGGACGCCCAGAGCCCGGCCGCAGACCTGGTCCGCGTCTACCTGAACGGGATCGGTCGTACTGCACTGCTGACAGCAGCAGACGAGGTCGAACTGGCGAAGCGAATCGAAGCGGGGCTGTACGCCAGCCACGTCCTTGCCACGGGAAAGCGCCTGACAGTCGCCAAGAAGAGGGATCTCGCAACGATCGTTCGCGAGGGACAGTCGGCACGTAGCCACCTCCTGGAAGCGAACCTGCGACTCGTCGTGTCGCTGGCCAAGCGCTACACCGGCCGCGGCATGCCGCTCCTCGATCTGATTCAAGAAGGCAACCTCGGACTCATCCGTGCGATGGAGAAGTTCGACTACGCCAAGGGCTTCAAGTTCTCGACGTACGCCACCTGGTGGATCCGTCAGGCGATCACCCGCGGAATGGCTGATCAGAGCCGCACCATCCGGCTCCCAGTCCACCTCGTGGAGCAGGTCAACAAGCTCGCCCGCATCAAGCGCGAACTGCACCAGCAGCTCGGGCGAGAAGCCACGGACGACGAGTTGGCCGAAGAGTCGGGCATCCCGGCGCACAAGATTGCCGACCTGCTCGACCACAGCCGCGACCCGGTAAGCCTGGACATGCCTGTGGGCAACGACGAAGAAGCGCCCTTGGGCGATTTCATCGAAGATTCCGAGGCGACCTCGGCCGAGAACGCCGTCATCGCCGGTCTGCTGCACAGCGATGTGCGCAGCGTGCTCGGGACGCTCGACGAGCGGGAGCAGCAGGTCATCCGACTTCGCTACGGTCTCGACGACGGCCAGCCCCGCACCCTCGATCAGATCGGCAAGCTCTTCGGCCTCTCGCGTGAGCGGGTTCGTCAGATCGAGCGTGAGGTCATGGGCAAGCTCCGCGTCGGCGATCGCGCCGAGAAACTGCGGTCCTACGCGAGCTGATCAAACAACACAGCACGTGCGTCAGCGCGCCACACCACTCGCGCTGACGCACCGCACAAAGCACCGGCCACCGCTACTTCCCTCCCCCTCGGGAATGTGCGGTGGCCGGTGTTGTTCCCCCCTCGGGAATGTGCGGTGGCCGGTGTTGTTCGCTGTGTCTACCGCAGCCGCCTGGGCCCCAGGTCGATTGCGCTCGGCTCAGGTCCGATTCGGACACGTGAATCGGTGATCTCCGCGCCGGTAGCCGAAGCGAGTACCGGCTCACAGGCCAGTTCGCGGACTTCGGGAATGTCGTCGGCCAGCGCCGAGATGCGCTGGACCAGATCAACCAACGCACCCTTGTTGACCGGAACGGCGTTGCGGTATCCGGAGAGAAGCGGCGCGGCCTTGGGCGCGTCGATCAATTCCGTAGCAGCGTCCTCGGTGAGAGGCAGTACGCGATAGGCACGGTCACCGAGGAGATCGGAGATCACACCGGCAAGCCCGAACGAGATCAGCGAACCGAACGACGGGTCGTCTTGGACACCAACCACACATCCGATGCCCTTGGTTGCCATTTTCTGCACGTGCAGCAGCGGTTCACCCGACGCGGCCGCAAGATCTCGGTAAGCGAGGCGCACCGATTCCGGTCCACTCAGATCCAGCCTGACGCCGCCCAGATCCGGTCGGTGTCGCCACATTTCGCCGGTTGCCTTGACCGCGACCGGGTAGCCGACAGCATCCGCTGCCTCTACTGCTTCGTCTTCGCTCAGGACCGAACGGAATTCGACGACGGCGACCCCGTAACACTCGAGCAGCGCCGCCGCTTCCACATCTGAAAGCCAACGGCCAGGAGAGTTTTCAAGCCAATCAGCCACCATCTTCTGGGCTCGCTCGGAGTCGATACCCACGGGGCGAACCACCTTCGACGCAGGCTTGCTGCGCCACTCCGCGTATCGCCAAGCCCTCGCCAACGCCAGGGCGGCACGCTCCGGCCCCGGGTAGGACGGCACCGAACCGCGGGTCGGGTTACCGACTTCGTCACGAACCGCCAGGACGTCCGGCACACCCTCAGCTGCGAGGAACGTGGTGAGAATCGGCTTGTCCGAGCCTGCGACGGCGTCCTTGAGTGCTTTCGCGAACGGCTCGACCGGAATGGCGACCGGAGGAACGAAGACGGCAATGACGGCATCGACGTCGAACGACGCCAAAGCGTCGCGCACGGCAGTGGCGAACAGTTCCGGACTCGCCTGGGCGCCGAGGTCGACCGGGTCGCTGACCTGCAGACCTTCACTGCGGGCCGCGTCCGCAGCAAGGACACCGAGCGCGGTCGAGTTGCCGATGACCGCAAGCCGGGGGCCGGCGGGCAACGGTTGGTATCCGAAGAGCAAGGCGCAGTCGAACAATTGTGAAATGGACCCGACCTGAATGACGCCCGCCTGTTCGAAGAGGGCGCGGACGATCGAATCGTCGATCTCGACTCCGGTGGCGGCGAGCACCGGCGGAACCGCGTGCCGACCGCTCTTCACTGCGACGATCGGCTTCTTCCGCGCAACTCGACGCGCGATGCGAGAGAACTTCCGTGGGTTGCCGAAGCTCTCCAGATAGAGAAGGACCACTTCGGTGGACTGGTCGGAATCCCAGTACTGCAGAAGGTCGTTACCCGAGACGTCCGCACGGTTACCGGCGGAAACGAAGGCGGACAATCCGATTCGGCTGCGAGCGGCTTCGTCGAGAATGGCGATACCGAGCGCGCCGGACTGACAGAAGAATCCGACGTTGCCTGCCACCGGCAAGACCGGCGCGAGCGTCGCATTCAACGAAATCGCCGGGTCGTTGTTCGCGACACCCAGCGCATTCGGGCCGATGAGGCGCATACCGTGAGCGCGCGCTGCATGGACCAGTTTGCGTTCGGACGAGCGCCCGTCCGGACCACTCTCACTGAAGCCCGACGAGACGACCACCAGCGCTTTGACGCCCTTGTCGAGGCAGTCGTCGAGTACCGAATTGATCGATTCTGCAGGTACAGCCACGACGGCGAGATCGACGTCGTCGGGGATGTCACGAACCGTCGGATATGCCCGAACGCCGTGTACCGAACGATGCTCTGCGTTGACGGGATAGACCGGTCCGGTGAATCCGCCGCGCAGCAGGTTGGTCAACACCGCGTTACCCACTTTGGCCGGGTCCGCTGATGCGCCGATCACCGCCACCGATCGCGGGCTGAGCACGTTTCCCATGCTGCGGGCCTCAGCTGCCCGCTCACGCGAATTACGTACTGAAACAAGCGCTTCCGTCGGGTCGATCGCGAATTCGAGTCTCAGCACGCCACCGTCGAAAGAGCGGCTCACCTGATACCCCGCCTCACGGAACACCGTCACCATGTTGCGGTTCTCGGAGAGGACCTCGGCGACGAACATCGTCAGACCGTTCTCGGCCGCTGCCGCTGCCAGGTACTCGAGCAGGATCGGGCCGAGGCCGCGCCCCTGGTGTGCGTCGGCGACGACGAAGGCGACCTCGGCAGACTTTCCGTCACCGACGTCGAGCAGTCGCTCGTATCGACCCACCGCGATGATCTCGTCGCCGAGCATCATCACGAACGCCACGCGGTTGTGGTGGTCGACCGTCGTGAAGTTCTTGACGTCGCGCGCCGACATCGTGGGGTACGGGCCGAAGTAGCGCAGATACCGGGTGCGCTCGGAGAGTTTGCCGTGGAATTCGACGAGCTTGTCCGCGTCTTCGGGAACGATGGGTCGCAACGCCACCGCTCCGCCGTCGGAGGCGAGAACATCGACTACCCAGGAATGGGGATAGGTGTGAGCGGGGTCGGTCTTCGGCGCCTGGCCGCTCGCCTCGCCGCCGGCAGCTTCGGTATCGGACTGTTCAGTCACGGGGATCCTCCGGGTCGAGTCCGAGTAGCGGGAACGAAGCGCGACGTGTCGCGATGATCGCCGAGTCGATACGGGTGAGTGCACGGTCCACCGAGGCGACACCTGTCTCCGGTGTACCACCCGGGCCGTCCCACGGCGTGTAGGCGACATCGCCGCCGTCCCCCATGGTCGGCGGGAGGTCGACGCTCGGCGCTCGCAGCTTCGTCGATTCCTTCCAGTCTTCCGGGACAGCGGTGTCGACGTCGATCTCGCGATCGAGCGCTGCAGCGATCAAGTGAGTCCATGCCCTCGGCACGACGCGCACCAGTCCGTATCCCCCGCCTCCGACTGCCAGCCACCGCCCCTCGGAGTAGCGGTCGGCGAGGTCACGCATCGCCAGGAACGCGGCGCGCTGACCGTCGACGGTGAGGGCGAGATCCGCGAGCGGGTCCTCGCGGTGCGAGTCGACTCCGCACTGGCTGATGATGATCTGCGGGCGGAAGGCTGCAATGGCTCCCGGGACGACGGCGTGAAATGCACGCAGCCACAACGCGTCGACGGTTCCGGGCAGCACCGGGATGTTCACCGCCGTACCTTCGGCGGCCCCGTCGCCGACCTCGCTCGACCATCCGGTGTTCGGCCACAAGGTTGCCGGGTGCTGATGCAGCGAGACCGTGAGCACCCGCGGGTCCCCGAGGAACGCATGTTGCACTCCGTCGCCGTGGTGAGCGTCGACGTCGATGTAGGCGATGCGGTCGTAGCCGTTGTCGAGCAGCCACGAAATCGCAACCGCCGCATCGTTGTAGACGCAGAATCCAGAGGCCCAATCCGCCATCGCGTGGTGCATGCCGCCGCCGATGCTGACCGCGCGCCTCGTACGTCCCGAAGCGATTTCCTGCGCTGCGGCCAGCGAGCCGCCGGCGAGGATCGCACTGGCTTCGTGCATGTGTGGGAAGACCGGGTTGTCCTCGGTACCGAGCCCGTGGGGAACATCCTGGCCGCTCACACCGTTGTTCGCAGAGTTACCCGCGTCTTTGACCGCTGCAAGATATGCCGGTGTGTGGATTCTGAGGAGGTCGGCATCGGACGCGGCACTCGGTTCGAGAAATTCGATGCCCTCGAGAAGTCCGAGGCTTCGCGAGAGTGCCATCGTGAGATCGAGGCGAGTGGGATTCATCGGGTGATCGGCGCTCCACCGATAGCTCAGGTACTCCGGACTCCACACCACGACTCGATTCGCTCGAGACGCCGCGGGGTCCCCGTCAGATCTGATCGACGCGGTCATGGGATCACGCTACTTCCTTCTCGTTTCGTGCTGCACACCACACTCGTGGCCCGCTTCGGAGACCGAGATCGAGTGACACGAATCCAATTCGGACACGCGCTGGACTCGCCGCGGTGGAGGCGGCACCGGAACCACGAACTGAACGGTAGAATGATCAACTGACGAAGGGGTTGAGTGTGAAGGATCTAGTCGACACCACGGAGATGTATCTCCGGACGATCTACGACTTGGAAGAAGAGGGCGTAGTCCCACTCCGGGCGCGGATCGCCGAACGGCTCGAACAGAGCGGACCCACCGTCAGCCAGACTGTTGCGCGCATGGAGCGTGACGGCTTGCTGATGGTCGCCGGCGATCGACATCTGGAACTCACCGACAAGGGTCGCGATCTCGCGATCTCTGTCATGCGTAAGCACCGGTTGGCAGAGCGCCTGCTGGTGGACGTCATCGGTCTCAAATGGGAAGACGTACATGCCGAGGCATGCCGTTGGGAGCACGTGATGAGCGAGGAGGTCGAGCGTCGGCTCGTCGTCGTTCTGAACAACCCCACGACGTCGCCCTACGGCAACCCGATTCCGGGCTTGGACCAGTTGGGACTCGACGGCCCGGTTGCCACCACCGAAACATTGGTGCGCCTGACCGATATTCCGCACGGCGCACAGACAGCTGTGGTCGTTCGGCGACTGGCCGAGCACGTGCAGTCCGATCCCGAGGTGATCGCGCAGCTGCGTGACGCCGGCGTCGTTCCCGACGCCAGGGTGACGGTCGAAACCCGTCCGGGCTCGGTGACGATCATCGTGCCGGGTCACAGCGGGTTCGACCTGTCCGAGGAAATGGCTCACGCCGTTCAGGTCAAGCAGGTCTGAGGAAGTAGATGAAACTCCTGGTCACCGGCGGCGCCGGTTACGTCGGCAGTGTGTGCAGCACTGTGTTGCTCGAGCGTGGACACGAGGTTGTCGTCATCGACGACCTCTCCACCGGAAATGCCGACGCGGTGCCTGCCGGTGCCGAGTTCATCGAAGGAGACGTGGGAGCGCTTGCTGCCGACGTCCTCGGCAGTGCGGGTTCACCGGTTTTCGACGGTGTGCTTCACTTCGCGGCGCAGTCGCTGGTCGGCGAATCGGTGCTGCACCCCGAAAAGTACTGGCGCGGAAACGTCGTCACGACCATCGAGTTGCTCGAGGCGATCCGTGTCTCCGGTACTCCGCGCCTCGTGTTCTCGTCCACCGCAGCTACGTACGGCGAACCGGAGCAGTCCCCCATCGTGGAGACCGCTCCGACCCGCCCCACCAATCCGTACGGCGCGACCAAGCTCGCGATCGATCATGCGATCACCTCGTACTCGATCGCCCACGGCCTCGGTGCGACGAGCTTGCGCTACTTCAACGTCGCAGGTGCGTACAAGTCCGCCGGCGAGAACCGGGTGATCGAAACCCACCTGATTCCACTCGTCCTGCAGGTCGCGCTCGAACAGCGGGACAAGATCTCGGTCTTCGGAACCGACTGGCCCACGCCGGACGGAACCGCGGTACGCGACTACATCCACGTGCTGGACCTCGCCGAAGCACATCTACTGGCGCTCGAATCCTCGGTTCCCGGCGAGCACCGCATCTACAACCTCGGAAGCGGTGCCGGCTTCAGCGTGCGCGAGGTGATCGCCGCCTGTGCGCGGGTCACCGGCCTGCCGATCAACGTCGAGGACGCGTCACGACGGCTGGGTGATCCGGCGGTACTGATCGCATCGAGCGACAAGGCGATTGCCGAGCTCGGTTGGACGCCCACGCGTACCGATCTCGACGTCATCGTCGCCGACGCATGGCAGTTCCTCCAGGATCTGGGCGACCGCTCACACGCTGCTCGCTAGCTTCCACTCGGCAGTGCCGGCGGCAAGCCGGTGATTCCGAGCGATTCCCCGATGGACAATCCGACGGCCGCGAGGTCACGGATTCCGTCGGGGCGCACACCGGATTGCAGCGATAGATCCAGCAATCCCGCCAAGGTGTGTTCCGAATCGGCCGACAGTGCGGCCGACAGCGCAACACCTGCCAGAGGGCCGTCGCCACGCACGTAAGCAAAGAAGCCGAGAAGTGTTGCCGGCCAAGCTCGTTCGGGCGACGGTACTTCATGGGTGAGCACGAGCCACAATTGCTCAGCATGTGCCGCAACGGACGTGATCGCCAATCCCAGCACCACGTCGCGCACGCGTACGTCCGTCAATGCGACCACCAGATCGGCGCATTCCTGCGGGTCAGGGCGGTGAGCGCCTGCCTCGACACGGCGGACATGTTCCAACACCAGATCGATCCGGCGCTGAACTGCGGTTTCACCGCTCGGTCCCCCTCTGTGCGCGCTCGACTCTCGTCGGCTCGCGATCAGTCGGGCAATCGTGTCGTGATTGCGAGCGGCGCCGTGTACCCACCGGACCAGTTCCTCACGCGAACGGCGAATGACCCTCCCGCCCAACACCTGTGCTGCCGCAACCGACGAAGATGCCGGGTCTGGCAGGGTGCCGCGGTGAATCGAACGCATGACGCTCGTCCACGGCTGGCCAGATTCTATTGCGGCCGTGCACAATACGTCGGCCAGCTCGACGCAGGTTCCGCCGAGCATGTCTTCGAATACCTCGGCCAGCTCGATGGTTTCATCGATCAGAGTTTCAGCTGCCGAGCAATCGGTGATCACCACGAGAACGACCGCACGCGCGCCTTCCCCGTCACAGACGGCGGCGAACTGGCGCAGCGCCGCGCTCATCTGCCTCGCGGGCTTTCCCCTGACACTGGGAAAGTAGTCGTGCCGCATCACTGGTCCGAGCGTCGAGGCGGAGGCGCCCATCAGAGACAGCGCAACCACAGAGTTGGACGGGTGGAAGCCCAGGAGTGCGGGTATTGCCGCGATCAATTCGCCTGGATCGGAGACGCGTTCGACGCATCCGAGAAGGGCGGCAAGGTCGTCGTCGGAGAATTCGAATTCTCCCGGAAGAGGTGATGTCGTCATGCACACACCGTCGCTGATCACCCTGACCCGGCCGTCTGCTCGACCAGGGAAAACAGCTGCGTCCAACTCGTCTGTGGATTACCGCATTTGTTGGGGACCAAGTACCGCGCCGCACCGAGCAGCTCCGCTACTTGTCGTACCTGTGTGCTGCGAAATCACTTGCCTGCTTTGACCTTCTGCACGGCTGCAGTGAACGCTTGATCCAGCGGTGCCGTCGAGGGCGTCGCAGAACCGAACGTCATCAGTGTTGTCGCCACCCGTACGTCGCCGACCTGCGCGATCAAGGTCAGCATCGTCTGATCACCGGCTGTGGCCTTGGGGGACACGACAGTGCGGCGAAGTGACATCGTCTTGTCGGCATCGATCGGCGACGGCGGAAGAATTTCCGTCGTCACTGCCGTAGTGACGCCGTTCGCAGTGACAGTCATGGACGGGCACTGCCGAGTTTGCGCTTCCAACTCGTCCAGTGGTGCATCGACCTTCGTGAGTTCGACCGAAATCGTTGCCCTCGTCGCGTTGTCGGTCCCGACCGCCATCACGGTCCCGTTCGGACCGTAATCCTGTTCCGGTGGCTCACATTCGGACGGATCGACGGTGGCACCGCGCGGGACGCCGACTAGATCCGGCGCTGCCATCGGAACGGCCTGCGGGGGCAGCACAACAGCGCCGAAGGGCTCGGGGAATTCCTCGGGAGTCAGCAGCAGTTCGGACAGCGGTGCCGCCGTTTTCGGAGAGGTGGATTTCGGCGTCGAGGATTTGGGTGCAGCCGTCGTACTCGGCGCCGCCGTGCCGCTGTCGGTCGCACCGGCAGTCGCCGGCGCGGAGTCCGGAACGGGTGCTCCTTGGACCGACCCGGAGCAGCCCGCGAGTAGTGCAACGGCGGCCACCGCAGCAAGTGAGCATGCGGCCACTCGCCTGGACGATCGTGGACACACCCGCATGTAAGCCTCCGCACTCGACCGATCCCGACAATCGACCAATCCATTTCGGACAAATCAGCCGTGCCGACCTTGTGTTCCACTCTGCCATGTCCGAAGCCGCGCACCCGACATCTAGCGAACGCCCAGGCCAAGTGTCGAAAGATACCGCTCAGCTTCGCTCTCGGCGAACGCCCGTCTCGTCGGATCGGGAATGATCGGTCACCGACTCGGTGTTCTTACCGATGAACGTCTGATCCAGTGCTGTCGGGCACCTGACTCCGATGCTGTCGAGCGTGCGCCGATAATGGACACTTGAGATCAAGACCGAAGAGCGAAGGGGACTGCGATGGACGAACAGTCGAGGATGTACGAGCTGGAATTTCCGGCGCCCCAGTTGGCGGCTGCCGACGGCCAGGGACCGATCCTGATTCACGGACTCGAGGGTTACTCCGACGCCGGTCACGCCGTGAAGTTGGCGACGACGCATCTGCGCGAAAGCCTCGAGACCGAGCTTGTCGCGTCGTTTGCTGTCGACGAGCTGATCGACTACCGCTCGCGTCGACCGACGATGACGTTCAAGGCCGATCATTTCTCCGATTACGACGCTCCGGCGCTCAATCTGTACGCACTGCGCGATACGGCCGGCACGCCGTTCCTGCTGCTCGCAGGGATGGAACCGGACCTCAAGTGGGAGCGGTTCACCACAGCTGTTCGACTGTTGTCCGAACAGTTGGGAGTGCGTCGAACCATCGGGCTCAACGCGATTCCGATGGCAATCCCGCACACCCGACCGCTGGGTGTGACAGCACATTCGACCAACAAGGACCTGATCCAGGACCATCAGCGTTGGTCAGGTGAACTGCAGGTTCCCGGCAGCGCATCATCACTGCTCGAGCTTCGTATGTCTCAGCACGGGCACGAGGCGATGGGCTTTTCGGTGCATGTCCCCCACTACCTCGCGCAAACGGACTACCCCGGCGCCGCAGAAACTTTGCTCGAAAACGTTTCCGAGGTTTCGGATCTGGAGTTGCCCTTGGTTGCACTGGGTGAGGCCGCGGCGCGCGTTCGGGAACAGGTTAACGAGCACATAGCCGGGAACGAAGAAGTTCAGACTGTAGTCCACGCTTTGGAGCGTCAATACGACACTTTTGTCGCCGCTCAGGAACAACAGTCGTCCCTTCTGGCCGGCGAGGCCGACCTTCCCAGCGGTGACGAGATCGGCGCAGAGTTCGAAAAGTTCCTGGCCGAACAGGCAGGAAATGACGACTTCGGCTCAGCTGGAGACCTCGATCGAGGCGACAACTGACGAAAATGTGACGGGCGGGGCGCATAATTCGACATTGTGCGCATTCCGCAACCCCTCCGTTACCTGGGCTGTTGTTCAGGACACATCCGTCGGATAGCCTCAAACTCTGTGTGATTTTCGTTGACGGCTCAACAACTGGAGCAGACAGTCAACGTGGTCACACTCCGAGCCAGGAGGCGACATGAGCAGACCACGGAACCGTCAGCTCCGACCGGTCCCCGACGAGGAACCGCGGATGATGTTCCGGACGATTCACGGCTACCGACGCGCATTTCGGATAGCCGGCGAGGGTCCGGCGGTACTGCTCCTGCACGGAATCGGCGACAACTCGTCGACGTGGACCGAGATCATTCCCCACCTCGCCAAGAAGTACACGGTCATCGCACCTGACCTGTTGGGTCACGGCCGTTCCGACAAGCCACGCGCGGATTACTCGGTAGCCGCGTACGCCAACGGCATGCGGGATCTTCTGTCGACGCTCGGCATCGAGCACGTCACCGTCATCGGGCACTCGCTCGGCGGCGGCGTAGCGATGCAGTTCTCCTACCAATTCCCACACATGGTGGATCGCCTCGTGCTGGTCTCGGCCGGTGGCGTCACCAAGGACGTCCATCCGCTGCTGCGCCTCATGTCCGTTCCGGTGGTCAACGAGGTGGTAAAGCTGCTCCGGATACCTGGTGCGATGCCGCTCGTCCGGATGGCCGGGAACCTTGCCGGCGTAGTTCACGGTTCAAATCTGCGTCCCGGCACCATGTTGCATGACACACCGGACCTGATTCGCGTGCTCGCTGATCTCCCCGACCCCACGGCCTACGAGGCCTACCTTCGTACGCTGCGGGCCGTCGTGGACTGGCGCGGACAGGTGGTCACGATGCTCGACCGCTGTTATCTGACCGAGAATCTGCCGGTTCAACTGATCTGGGGCGACGACGACTCCGTCATTCCCGTCTCCCACGCTCATCTCGCGCACGCGGCGATGCCGAACTCACGCCTCGAAGTCTTCCGCGGCTCGGGCCACTTCCCGTTCCGCGACGATCCGATGCGTTTCCTGCAGATCGTCGAAGATTTTCTTTCCAGCACCGCACCACTCGTCTTCGACGAGGCTCGCTGGCGCCACATGCTGATCTCCGGGGTCGGCGAGAACACCATCACCGGAACGTCGTCCACCCGCATGGCTGTGCTCGACGCCATGGGCTCGGACGAGCGAAGCGCAACCTGATCCACGGTTGCGGCTAGCCTGTACGAGTGCTGCTGACGGAACTTCTCCCCGACAACGCGGATCCTGATTCCGTTTTCGACGCCTTCTCTTCGTGGACCATCGAACGAGGTTTGACGCTCTACCCGGCCCAAGAAGAGGCCGTCATGGAGTTGGTCTCGGGTGCAAACGTGATCCTTGCGACGCCGACCGGGTCAGGCAAGTCGATGGTGGCGATCGGCGCGCATTTCTATGCGATGTCGCTCGGCAAGCGCACCTATTACACAGCGCCGATCAAGGCGCTC
Source organism: Rhodococcus sp. IEGM 1302 (assembly GCF_030056935.1). Lineage (NCBI taxonomy): Bacteria > Bacillati > Actinomycetota > Actinomycetes > Mycobacteriales > Nocardiaceae > Rhodococcus > Rhodococcus sp. IEGM 1302. The sequence continues at coordinate 155,770 of NZ_JASHKY010000007.1, forward strand.
GTGAGCGAGAAGTTCTTTGCACTGTGTGAGGTCTTCGGTGCCGAGAACGTCGGCATGATGACCGGCGACGCCGCCGTGAACTCGTCGGCGCCGATCATTTGTGCGACGGCCGAAATCGTCGCGAATCTTGCACTGCGCGAGGGCCCGAACTCCGATATCGGCCAGGTCGTGATGGACGAGTTCCACTTCTACTCCGAACCCGATCGAGGTTGGGCGTGGCAGGTTCCGCTCATCGAGTTGCCGCACGCCCAGTTCCTGTTGATGTCGGCAACTCTCGGTGAAGTCGACTTCTTCTCCGAAGATCTGACGCGGCGTACCGGGAAACCCACCACCGTCGTCTCCGGCACAGAACGCCCCGTGCCTTTGATGTTCTCGTACGCGACCACGCCGGTCGGCGAAACCATCGAAGATCTGGTGACCACCAACCAGTCCCCCGTCTACATCGTGCATTTCACGCAGGCCGCCGCCCTCGAACGCGCCCAGGCACTGACGAGCGTCAATTTCTGTTCCAAAGAAGAGAAGGAAGCGATCGCCGAGGCGCTGGGTGGTTTCCGCTTCACCACCGGGTTCGGAAAAACACTCTCCCGCCTGGTTCGGCACGGCATCGGCGTTCACCATGCGGGCATGCTGCCCAAGTACCGACGGCTCATCGAAGTTCTCGCACAGGACGGGCTTCTCAAGGTGATTTGCGGTACCGACACCCTCGGCGTCGGCATCAACGTCCCGATCCGCACGGTGCTGCTCACGGGTCTGGCCAAGTACGACGGTGTCCGTACTCGACATCTGAAAGCCCGCGAGTTCCATCAGATCGCCGGTCGCGCGGGTCGTGCAGGCTACGACACGATGGGCACCGTCGTCGTACAGGCACCGGAACACGAAGTAGAGAATCTGCGGGCAGTCGCCAAGGCCGGCGACGATCCGAAGAAGATCAAGAAGATTCAACGCAAGAAGGCTCCCGAGGGGTTTGTGTCCTGGAGCGAAGCGACGTTCGATCGCTTGGTCGCGGCCTCGCCCGAGCCGTTGGTGTCGCGATTCTCGGTCAGCAACTCGATGCTGCTCAATGTCATTGCCCGCCCGGGTAACTGCTTCGACGCGATGCGGCACCTGTTGGAGGACAACCACGAATCGCGTCCGGCGCAGCGCAAGCACATCCTCAAAGCGATCTCGCTGTATCGCGGATTGCTCAGCGCCGGCATCGTGGAACGCCTCGACGAACCCGACGAGTACGGCCGCATGGCTCGGTTGACGATGGACCTGCAACGCGACTTCGCCTTGAACCAGCCACTCTCACCGTTCGCCTTGGCGGCATTCGAACTTCTCGACGTCGAATCCGACAGTTACGCACTCGATGTCGTCTCGATCATCGAGTCGACGCTCGACGATCCGCGTCAGGTTCTGATGGCGCAGCAGCACTTCGCTCGTGGCGAAGCGGTTGCGCAGATGAAGGCCGACGGCATCGAGTACGAGGAGCGCATGGAACTCCTCGAAGAGGTTACGTGGCCGAAACCGTTGTCGGACTTGCTGTTCCCGGCTTTCGAAATGTACCGGGGTGGCCACCCGTGGATCACCGAGTTCGCCCTCTCCCCCAAGTCCGTGGTGCGCGACATGATCGAACGCGCCATGACGTTTGCCGAGTTGATCAGCCATTACGGACTCACCCGGTCCGAGGGCCTCGTCCTGCGCTACCTCGCCGACGCCTACCGCGCGCTGCGACAGACCGTCCCGACGGAAGCGCGCACCGAGGAACTCGAAGACATCATCGAGTGGTTGGGCGAGCTGATCCGTCAGGTCGACTCGAGCCTGCTCGACGAATGGGAGTCACTCACCGACCCCGGAGCCGAGGCAGATACGGAAGAGGTTGCGTTCGGCGCCGACATTCCCCGTCCCATCTCGGCGAACCCGCGCGCATTCCGCGTCATGGTGCGCAATGCGATGTTCCGACGCATCGACCTCGCGTCGCGTCGGCAGTGGAATGAGCTGGAAAACCTCGAGGACGGTATCGACGCCGCCGAGTGGGAGGAGCAACTACTCCCGTACTTCGAGGAGTACGCAACAATCGGAACCGGGCCATCGGCGCGCGGGCCGGCGCTCTTCCAGGTCACCGAAGAGGGTGAGTTCTGGCGGGTGCGGCAGGTGCTCGAGGATCCGGAGGGCGATCACGGATGGGCACTGCTTGCCGTCGTCGACATCCCGGAATCGGATGCCGCGGGTGAAATCGTGTTCGACGAGCTGAGCGTCGTAGAAGGCTAGCGCCTGTGCGCCTTTTTGGTAGTCATCGCTACCAAAAAGGCGCACAGGGGGCGTCAGCCCCTTCGAGCCTTCCGCGGCTGGTTGCGGCGAGCAGCGCGCTTTTCCTTGATGCGAACGTTCTCGGCCCGCACCTCGGCCTGAACAGCGCGTTCCTTTTCGAGCCATTCGGGCTTCTCTTCGAGGAGTGCGGCGATCTGATCCGTGGTGAGTGCTTCTTCCACGCCGCCGCGGGCCAGGCCGGCGATCGATACGCCCAGCTTGGCTGCGATGACCGGGCGAGGGTGCGGTCCGGTGCGTCGCAGCTCCAGCAGCCACTCCGGCGGATCGGTCTGCAGAGCGGTCAGCTCGTCACGAGTCACGTCGCCTTCCTGGAACTGCGCAGGTGTTGCTTCCAGGTACACACCCAGCTTCTTGGCAGCCGTCGTCGGCTTCATCGTCTGGGGAGTTTTGTTCGACGTCATGCAACAAGAGTAACCAGCCGATACGGGTGCTTTTACCAAGGCGGTAGCCTTGCCTGGTGACAGACGCGGATAGTCAGGCAATTTTTCGACTCGCGTACGCCCCGGGGGTGACGCCCACCAAGTGGGTCCGGGTGTGGCACGAGCGGCTCCCCGAGGTGCGTCTGGAACTTGTTCAGTTCCCGGTTCTCGAACTCGAAGCTGCACTTCGCGCCGGTGAAGCAGATGCAGGTTTGGTTCGACTGCCGATCGACCGGACCGGCATCAGCGCCATCTCGCTGTACGCGGAAACCCCGGTGGTGGTGGTACCGAAAGATCACGTATTCACTACTGTCGATCAGATTTCCGTCGACGATCTGGCCGACGAGATAGTGCTCGATCCTCTCGACGACAGACTCGAGTGGCCGACCCGTCCCGGAAAGACCGCCGCCGAGCGACCCGCGACCATCGCCGACGCCATCGAGTTGGTGGCCGCCGGCGTCGGAGTTGTCGTGGTTCCCCATTCGCTGGCGCGGTTCCACCATCGCAAGGACCTGACCTTCCGTCCGGTGGACGGTGCGCCCGAGGCTCCTGTGGCTTTGGCATGGATGGAGTCCAAGACCACAGATCTGGTCGAGGAACTGATCGGCATCGTGCGGGGCCGAACGGCGCAGAGTTCCCGCGGCCGAAACGGTGAGCCGGCGGAGAAGATCAAGGGCTCCGTCAAGGCCAAGATCGCGGCCCGCGAGCGTCGCGCAGAAGCTGCCAAGAACGGGCAGAAAGCTAAGGGCGCCGGCACCGCAAAGAACATATCCGGACGCAACGCCGGTTCCGGTAAGGCCAAGGCGGGCGGCAAATCAGGCAGCGGCAAGTCCGGTGGGACCAAGAGTTCGGGTGGCCGGTTCTCCGGAAAGCAGAAGGGCCGCTAGGGCTTCAACTGGCAACTCGGAGGATCGCTGCCGGACAATGCTGAACTGATCAGGCGCGACAGACTCGGGCTGTGGTCTCGCGAATTGGCGCATCGTCGAACTCCGTCGAGCATGATGAGAGTATGACTCCCGCGAGTTCTTCAGCCCTCGACGAATTGGTAGCGGCACTCCCCGAGGGAGCCGTCCTGCTGGATCCGGATGTGACCGCGGGCTACCGCCAGGACTGGGCCGCCGACCCGACCGCCGGCCATCCCGCTGCCGTGGTTCGCGCTACGTGCACCGAAGACATCCAAACCGTGATGCGATGGGCAACCGCCCACCGCGTTCCGGTGGTTCCCAGAGGTGCCGGCTCGGGCCTTTCCGGTGGATCCAGCGCCGTCGACGGTTGCATCGTGGTCAGCACCGAGCGAATGCGACAGATCACGATCGACCCGGTCGCCCGTGTGGCGGTTACTCAGCCCGGCTTGATGAATGCGGAGGTCAAGAAAGCCGCCGCAGAGCACGGACTCTGGTACCCACCTGACCCGTCGTCCTTCGAGATCTGTTCCATCGGCGGCAATGCAGCCACCAACGCCGGCGGACTCTGCTGCGTCAAGTACGGAGTTACCACCGACTACGTTCTCGGACTCCGGGTCGTGCTGGCGGACGGTACAGCTGTCAGCCTCGGAGGTCCCCTTCTCAAGGACGTCGCCGGACTCTCACTCACCAAACTGTTCGTGGGCAGCGAGGGCACTCTCGGCATCATCACGGAAATCACGTTGCGTTTGATTCCCGCGCAGCCGCCCGCATCAACCGTCGTGGCGTCGTTCGACTCGGTACAAGAAGCTGCCGACGCGGTCTTGGCGATCACCAGCAACATGCGTCCGGCGATGCTCGAGTTCATGGATCACGCCAGTATCAATGCTGTCGAGGATTCGGTACGCATGGGTCTCAACCGCAAGGCTCACGCACTACTGCTCGCGCAGTCCGACGCACCCGGCGCGGCAGGCGTGCTGGAAATCGAGACGATTGTTCAGGCGTGCGAAAACAACGGAGCCACCGAAGTATTCGCCACCGATGACCAGGCCGAAGGTGACGCTTTTGCGGCGGCACGGCGAGCGGTGTTCCCCGCAGTGCTCGCGATGGGAAGTCTGCTTCTCGAAGACGTGGGCGTTCCCATGCGCGCACTCCCCCAGCTGGTAACCGGGGTCGAAGCCATCGCAGACGACCTCGACGTCCTGATCTGCACGGTGGCGCACGCCGGAGACGGAAACACCCACCCGCTCATCGTCTTCGACCCCGCAGACCCGGACATGTCCGAACGCGCACAGATCGCATTCGGACGGGTGATGGATCTCGCCATCGCGCTCGGCGGCACGATCACCGGCGAACACGGGGTCGGTCGACTCAAGCGCGACTGGCTGCCGTCACAGTTGGGTGAAGACGTCATGGCCCTCAATCGCAGGGTCAAGGATGCGCTCGACCCGCTGGGAATTCTCAATCCCGGAGCCGTCATTGCCGCGAAAGAAGGCTCTCTCGACTAGCTTTCACGTCGACGTCGAACGAGTCACGTCATCGAGGAACCGTCGGGCTGACCGAACGGACCAGCTCGGCCAGCTGACGGAATCCTTCTGCTCGGCCACTCGACGAGCGGAACACGACGCCGATCGTGCGACCTGGAGCCGGCGAAGCGAAATGCGCCGTCGACAAGTCCCCGCGTCGAACCTCCACGGCAACAGCCGATTCCGGGACCAAAGTCACCCCGAGTCCCCCGGCCACACATTGCACGACTGTCGCGAGAGAGGTAGCCCGCGTGTCGCCGGCAAGCGGATGGGCGTCTACCGAACGGCACAGATCCAACGTCTGGTCACGCAGGCAGTGGCCGTCGTCGAGCAAGAGCAACGGCAGCGCGTCGAGCACGTCCGCCGTGAGATCGACACGTCCGGCCAAGGAATGATCGTTCGGCACGACCATCACAAAATCCTCTTCGTACACAGGAACTTCCACCAGGCCAGGTGTTCCGGCAGGAAGCGCCAACACCGCGACGTCGAGCGCTCCCGATCGCAGTGCATCGAGTAGGCGCGCCGTTTGATCCTCGACTATTTGCGGCGTCAACGACGGCAACTTCTCGCGCAGCTCCGGCAACAACCCCGGAAGAATGTAGGGCGCAACGGTCGGGATCAACCCGATGCGTAGCGGTCCGGTCAGAGAGTCGCCGGAGCCGGCCGCGCTCGCGACGAAACCGTCGGCAGCTTCGAGAATCTGCTTGGCCTGACCGAGCAAGCGCTGTCCGTCCGCGGTCACGAGCACACGCCGGGTACTGCGTTCGATCAGTCTGACTCCCAGCCCCGCCTCTAGAGCTGCCAGCGCCTGCGACAGTGTGGGTTGGCTCACACCGGAACGCGCTGCGGCAGTACCGAAATGCCGATACTCGGCGACCGACACGAAGGCACGCAGCTGTGACAAGGAAGGTTGATAAGTCTGATCAGACATGCCTATCAGTGTAGTGCCACCCATCACCTTTACCTTTTGAACGGTTTGATGCAGAATGGACTCATACCAAAAAGCGCCGGTCACAACCTCGACACTCCAGTCGAAACCGTCCGACCCGCTGACGGTGACAAACCCTCTCGATCCAGCACGTTCGGCCGTCACAGTCCGAACAGCCGGATCGTGTGCGCAAGAAATTCCTGTTCACGAGACACGTAGGAGAATGAGACACATGGCTCTGCTCACAATCGGCGACCAGTTCCCCGCTTACAACCTCACGGCTGTCATCGGCGGCGACCTGTCCAAGGTCGATGCCCAGCAGCCCGATGACTACTTCACCACCGTCACCAGTGACGACTACGCAGGCAAGTGGCGCATCGTGTTCTTCTGGCCCAAGGACTTCACCTTCGTGTGCCCCACCGAGATTGCTGCATTCGGCAAGCTCAACGAAGAGTTCGCAGACCGTGATGCTCAGGTTCTCGGCGCTTCCGTCGACAACGAGTTCGTGCACTTCCAGTGGCGTGCACAGCACGAAGAGCTCAAGACCCTCCCCTTCCCGATGCTCTCGGACCTCAAGCGCGAGCTTGCCGAGGCCACCGGCGTCCTCAACGCCGACGGCGTTGCAGACCGCGCGACGTTCATCGTCGACCCCAACAACGAGATCCAGTTCGTCTCCGTCACAGCCGGTTCCGTCGGCCGTAACGTCGACGAGGTTCTCCGCGTCCTCGACGCTCTCCAGAGCGACGAGCTGTGCGCATGCAACTGGAAGAAGGGCGACCCGACCATCAACGCCGGCGAGCTCCTGACTGCGAGCGTCTGAGTATGAGCGTCGAGAACCTCAAGAACTCGCTTCCGGAGTACGCGAAGGACCTCAAGCTCAACCTGAGTTCCATTGCGCGCACGACGGTCCTAAACGAGCAGCAGTTGTGGGGAACGCTCCTCGCAACGGCCGCAGCCACCAAGTCTGCGTCCACGCTCAAGGAGATTGCTTCCGAGGCTGCCGACAACCTGTCGGCAGAGGCATACAACGCCGCTCTCGGCGCAGCGTCGATCATGGGCATGAACAACGTCTTCTACCGCACCAAGGGCTACCTCGACGGTAAGTACGACGACCTTCGTGCCGGCCTGCGGATGAACATCATCGGCAACCCGGGCGTCGACAAGGCCGACTTCGAATTGTGGTCGCTTGCAGTGTCCGCGATCAACGGCTGCAACCACTGCCTCGAAGCTCACGAGAACACCCTCCGCCAGGAAGGTGTCGACCGCGAGGTCATCTTCGAAGCGATCCGCGCCGGTTCCATCGTCGCGGGCGTCGCACAGGCTGTCGAAGCCAACGAGATCCTCTCTGCCGCACAGGTCTGATCACTCGGACCTGAGTGCAGTTCGACGAGCCCTCCCCACCGTGAAGGTGGGGAGGGCTTTTCGCGCGCTAGGGTGGACCGATGGGTATCGAGGTGAGTGTGGTCCGGGTCTTCACGGACGAGAACGGCAAGCACGGGAATCCGTTGGGAATCGTCGACGCGTCCACGGTTGCAGAATCGGATCGACAAGCCGTCGCGAAGGAACTCGACTACAGCGAGACCATCTTCATCGACGTTCCGGATGACGGCGCCTCGCGTGCGCGGGTCCAGATCTTCACTCCGGCAGCAGAACTCTCCTTCGCCGGACACCCGACCGTCGGTGCCACGTGGTGGTTGGGCGAACAAGGCCGTCGCGTGAGCGCCCTCGACGTTCCTGCCGGCAGTGTCGACGTCCGCCAATCCGGCGCTTTGACGTGGGTACGCGCGCGTGCCGAATGGGCACCGGAATTCGCGATCTATCCGATGGACACGGTCGACGACGTCATCGACGCAGATCCGTCCGACTACGAGGCGGATCATTCGTATCTGTGGGCGTGGCAGGACAAGCTCGAAGCTGCCATCCGCGCACGCATGTTCGCACCGGTGATGGGAATCGCCGAGGACGAGGCAACCGGATCTGCAGCGCTGCGCATCACGGACCGATTGAGGAAATCACTGCTCATCACCCAGGGACGCGGATCGGTGCTTCACACCACCTTCTCTCCGGAAGGTTGGCTCGAAGTCGGCGGCCGCGTCGTCGCCGAGCCGTCACGAACCTTGTGAGTACCCGGCGGGATTGCGTCCGGCCTCGAGGTCACGTGCACTCAGTGATACCGAGATCTCGTCACCGAGCGCAACTCCCGGCGCGAGGGGCAACTGATCTCCACTCCAGAACTTGCCCGGGTCGAACCAGTTGACACGACGATTGCCGACGAGCAGACCCATCGCTTCATAGGTCTTGGCAACCACTTCGGCGCAGTAGGCGCTCTCGACGGCCACTGCCGATACGTCGGACTTCTTGCGCAGCTTCGGGATTCGGCCTCCGAACCAGCGCGAAGCAAGCTTGGCCGTCGACGGGAAAGGCGTACCGTCCAGCCGCGCGATCGTCTCGAGCAGAGCGTCTTCCTGCTCCCGGGTGACTTCGTGGTCGAGCTGGCGCAACCATCCACGCTGCCCGTACTTGGCGCCCCAGACCTGAACGGCCGATCGCAGATCGTGCAGTTGGACACCACGCTGGAAGCGTCCGGTCCACATGTCCTGCAGCGAGTGACCGAGTTCCGCATGCCACATCAGCGGCGGGAGGTCGTCGATCACGACCGACATTCCGACGTGGTTGACGGGACTGTTGGTCAGTGTCTGAATGGCCCGGTCCGCCGTCGACTCTCCGCGAAAGATCCAGATGTCGCCCGTGCGGGTGGCGGCGGCGGCCTCGTCGAGACTCACCTGCGAAAGCAATCGTCGGTCCATGCCTCTAGCGTAGAGGGATGAAACTCCGTACTCCTCTACGCGCCTCGCACGTTTGGAAACTGGTCGGCCTCGCCGGTGCAATGGGCGTTGCCGCCACCGGGGTTCTCGTTGCGCGCGGCGAACGCCAGCGTCGGGCCTACTCTCCGGACGAGATTCGCTCGGTGCTACACGAGCGGTACACCCAGGCGTACGCCAAGCAGTCGGAACAAGAGGTTCTGGAACTGGAACCTGCGCCCAACGCTGTGCGGCGCCGAATCGAGAAATTCTTCCGGCGCCGCAGCTGACTTCAGCCGAGGGCTGCGAGGATCCCTGCTGCCATCTCCGCGACCTGATCATCGGTCATCACAAACGTCGGCGAAATCTGCATCGCACCCTGACCCGCCGCGCGACCCGAAATACCATGCTCACGAAGCGTCTTCACAAACGGCAACGCCTCCGCCGGATCAGCCAACTGCACCGCAGCAACCGCACCGAGCCCACTACGAACCTCCGCCACCCGCGGATGCTCCGCCAACGGCTGCAGATGCGTATGCAACGACGCCTCCAAACGCTTCGACTCCGCGAGCAAATTCTCACGCTCGAGAATGTCGAGGTTCGCCATCGCCGCCGCAGCAGCACCGGCATGCCCGCCGTAGGTGTACCCATGACGCCACCACGAACCCGCATAGAACGGCTCCGCCACCCGCGGCGCGATGAACACCGCACCCATCGGAACATAACCCGACGTCAAACCCTTTGCCGTGGTCATCATGTCGGGCTTCAAATCGAAACGAGTAGACGCGAACCACTCACCACCGATCCGGCCGAAACCGGTCACGACCTCATCGACGACAAACAGAATGTCGTGCTCACGGCAGATGTCACGCACCTCCGCCAGATACCCCTCCGGCGGAAGATACACCCCACCCGCACCGATGATCGGCTCCGCGAAGAACGCCGCGATCTTGTTCGCACCGATCTTCTCGATCAACTCGAGCAGACTCTTCGCATCATCCCAGCCGACCGTCGCCGCATCCGCCATCAGCTCGCCGTACCCCTCACGGTTCACCGGAATACCCGCCAGAGCTGTTCCCGCAACATGCATTCCGTGATACGCCTTCTGACGACCGACGATGATCGCCTTCTCCGGCTGCCCCACCTCGTGCCAGTACCGGCGAGCCAGCTTCGCCGCAGTGTCCACCGAATCCGAACCACCCGAAGTGAAGAAGATCTTGCTCCCGGCAACCGGCGCGATGGCCGCCAGACGCTCCGCCAACACCTGCGTGGTCTCGGGAACGAAATCACCGAAATTCGAGAAATGAGCGATTTTCGACAACTGAGCCGCCACCGCGTCCGCGATCTCCGTGCGCCCGTGCCCGACATTGGTGAACCACAGGCCCGCCGTCGCATCCAGATACCGAGTGCCCTCGCGGTCCCAGATGTACGCGCCCTCACCGCGAGAGACGACAAACGCGCCGTTCTTCTCCACAGCGCCCATGTCCGCGAACCCGTGCCACAATGCCGAAGCCATCATTGTCCCCTTCGAATACAAACGATGCTGGTGTGCAAACGATGTGCTGCGACTATATCGACACCGGAAATCCGCGCACGACGGCGCTCGCCCGGCACCGGCTTTCACGGGCGCACCCGTAATCTGTCGACCATGACTTTTGCCGACAATCTTGCAGCACTGCCCGCCATCGATCATCTGGCCGCCATCGAGGTACTCGACGCCGACGGAACCGTCCTCGACACCGTCGAGAACAAGCCCGGAAAGTCCGGCTCGGTCAAGGTGTACAACCATCTCGCTCAGGTCTACGGCGCGCTGACACCCGAAGCCGCCTCGGCAGGATTGACGATCTTCGCCGAGCACACCGAGGACGCCCGGGCGAACCCCGGTAAGCACCCGAACGTGGACCGCCTCGAGCAGGTGCTCGCCTCCGGCAATCCCCTAGGACTTCGCAGCGTTCCGTCCGCGTAACCCGGCTCCCAGCCGTCCGACGGCATTGACCGCCAACGCCATCAGGGCCATCGCGATGCCCAGTACGACGAATCCGATGAACAGGGCCAGATAGCCCTGGTGGCGAGGATCCATGAACGGATACGGATACCAGTCGACGATCGGCCCTCGAATCAACGTGTACACCGCGTAGATCACCGGAAACAGCAGCCACTGCAGTGAGCGGGCTTCGGAGATCCTGTGCCTCGAAGCGAAGAACACCCAGTCGAGAAGCATGACCAGGGGAAGAATCCGATGCAGTGCCGAGTTGATCCAGGCATCGTTCAAATTGACGTCGATATCTGCCAGGAGGACGGCGTAGATGATGCCGGTGATCACCATGTACAGCGTCACCGCCCCGCGGATCGACTGCCACGCCTGCGATTGTGGATCTCGAATTGCACCGATCAGCAACACGATCACTGCAAGAATGTTGCTCTCGATGGTGAAGTAGCTCAGATAGTTCGACAGAGACAGCTCAGCCGCGTCACGGATCGGGATCCACAGCAAAGCGGCAAGTCCGAACACAGCAAACAACAGTCTCAGGGCTCGCACGGCGATCGGCGTCGACAAGACAGGCACCGATGACTCATTTGCGGTATTTGTCGTCACTGGTCGATATTTGCACATCAAAACGATCTGCGAGCGGTAGTTGTGAACGCGTTCGATAGGCTGTCATCAGCATGTCTACAACACCACCGGCCCCGCTCTCCCCCAAGCGGAGTGACCTGAAGAGCGCGCTGGCGCAGGTCTCACTCCGCGACGAGAGTCGACTCCGTCGCAAACTCGACCGTGCCCGCACACCAGACGCTTTGGTGGCGCTGGCCGAGGAAATCGAAACGGCGCGCACACGGTTGGCGGCACGATCCGCCAATGTTCCCGCAGTCTCGTATCCGGAAGCTCTGCCCGTCAGTCAGCGCAAGGACGACATCGCGACCGCGATCTCGGAAAATCAGGTTGTCATCGTCGCCGGCGAGACCGGCTCGGGTAAGACAACCCAGATCCCGAAGATCTGTCTCGAACTCGGACGTGGCGTCCGCGGTTTGATCGGACACACACAGCCGCGCCGGTTGGCAGCACGCACCGTTGCCGAACGTATCGCCGAAGAACTCGACACCGAACTCGGCGACGCCGTCGGATACACCGTGCGGTTCACCGACCAGGTCTCGGACCGCACCTACGTCAAGCTCATGACCGACGGCATTCTCCTCGCCGAAATTCAGCGCGACCGTATGCTCCGACGCTACGACACGCTGATCATCGACGAAGCGCACGAACGCAGTCTCAACATCGACTTCATCCTCGGTTACCTGGCTCAGCTGCTCCCCCGCCGACCCGATCTCAAGGTCATCATCACGTCGGCGACCATCGATCCCGAGCGCTTCGCCAAGCACTTCGCTGTCGACGGTAAGCCCGCGCCGATCGTCGAGGTATCCGGGCGAACATTCCCTGTCGAAATGCGTTACCGGCCACTGACCGTCGAATCCGGCGACATCACCTTCGACCGCGATCCCGTCGACGCGGTCTGCGAGGCGGTCGACGAGCTGAGCGCGGAGGGCGAAGGCGACATCTTGGTCTTCCTCTCCGGCGAACGCGAAATTCGCGACACCGCAGATGCTTTACGCGATCGGCGTCTTCGCAACACCGAAATCGTCCCGCTGTACGCGCGGCTGTCTGCTGCCGAGCAACACAAAGTGTTCTCGCCGCACACCGGCCGACGCGTCGTCCTTGCCACCAACGTGGCCGAGACCTCGCTGACCGTTCCCGGCATTCGGTACGTCGTCGATCCGGGAACCGCGCGCATTTCGCGATATTCGGTGCGCACCAAGGTTCAGCGGTTGCCGATCGAGCCCATTTCGCAGGCGTCAGCCCGTCAGCGTTCCGGGCGTTGCGGCCGCGTCGCCGAAGGAATCTGCATCCGCCTGTATTCCGAGGAGGACTTCGAGTCACGGCCGGCATTCACCGAACCGGAGATCCTGCGAACCAACCTCGCATCCGTGATCTTGCAGATGACGGCCCTCGGCCTGGGCGACATCGCGGCATTCCCCTTCGTCGAACCGCCGGACCAGCGCGCCGTGAAGGACGGAATCGGACTCCTCGAGGAACTCGGCGCCATCGCGCGAGGTTCCGAGGCCAGCCACCCCGAACTGACGCCGGTCGGCCGCGAGCTGGCCCAGATTCCGGTGGATCCGCGGATGGCACGGATGCTGGTGGAAGCCAAGAACAACGGTTGCCTTCACGAAACCCTTGTCATCGTCGCGGCGTTGTCCATCCAGGACGTTCGCGAGCGGCCCGCCGAGTTCCAGCAAGCCGCCGACGAAAAGCACGCCCGCTTCAACGTCGAGAACTCCGACTTCCTGGCCTACCTGAAACTGTGGGACTACTTACGCGAACAACGTAACGATCTGTCCTCCAACCAGTTTCGCAAGATGTGCCGGAACGAGTTCCTGCACTGGCTCCGCATCCGCGAATGGCAGGATCTGCACGGGCAACTCCGGCAGATCACCCGCGGTCTCGGCTGGACAGTGGGAGAGACACCGGCAAGCGAGAACGCGATCCATCAGTCGCTCCTTGCCGGGTTGCTCTCGCATATCGGGCTACGCGAGGGCGAGAAGCGGGACTACCTCGGCGCCAGGGGCAGCCACTTCGCGATCTTCCCCGGATCGGGACTGTTCAAGAAGCCACCACGCTGGGTCATGGCCGCCGAACTCGTGGAAACGTCGAGGCTGTGGGCGCGCATGTCCGCGCGTATCGAACCCGAGTGGGCTGAAAAGCTCGCCCCGCACCTGGTGAAACGGACCTATTCCGAACCGCACTGGTCCTCCAAGCGCGGCTCGGCGATGGCATACGAGCGGGTCACTCTCTACGGAGTTCCTCTGGTAACCGGCCGCGCAGTGACGTACTCACGAATCGATCCCGAGGCCTCTCGCGATCTCTTCATCCGCCATGCGCTCGTGCAGGGCGAATGGCAGACGAACCACAAGTTCTTCCACGAAAACCGTGCACTCCTCGACAACGTCGAAGAACTCGAGAACCGCGCGCGCCGACGCGACATCCTCGTCGACGACGAAACTCTCTACGAGTTCTACGACGAACGTATCGGCCAGGAAGCCGTATCCGCCAAGCATTTCGACCAGTGGTGGAAGACCGAGCGGCGCAAGAATCCGAGTCTGCTGACTTTCACACCGGAAACGGTGGTCAACTCCGACGCAGCTGCAGTACTGGGCGGCGAGTACCCGGACGCCTGGCGCCAAGGCGACATGCAGTTTCCACTCACTTACCAATTCGAGCCGGGAAAGGACGACGACGGCGTCAGCGCGCACATCCCGGTCGGCCTGCTCGCGCAACTTCAGCCGGTCGGCTTCGACTGGTTGGTCCCCGGTATGCGCGTCGATCTCGTTACCGCTCTGATCAAGACGTTGCCCAAGAACATTCGACGCGCTGTCGTTCCGGCTCCGGATTATGCCGCCGCAGCATTGGCAGCAGTCAAACCTCGATCCGAGCCGTTGATGACCGCGATGGCCCGCGAACTCTCGCACTTGGGCGGGATCCAGATCGACGCCAAGGACTTCGATCCCGCCGCGCTGCCCGACCATCTTCGGATGACATTTGTCGTCGAGGACGAATCGGGCAAGGTTCTCGCGAAGGGTAAGGATCTGGCGCAGCTACGACGCACGCTCGCCCCGCGCGTGCAGAAGGAAGTGGCCAAGGCGGCAACCGGAACCGAACGGGCAGCGGCAACCGTCTGGACATCCGAAACGCTGGGCGCATTGGAACAGACCATCACTCGCTCCATCGGCGGACAGCAGGTGACCGGCTACCCAGCTCTGGTGCCGGAGAACGGCGGAGTTGCCGTTCGTGTCCTGAGTACGCCGGCCGCGCAGGCGCAGGCGATGAGGGAAGGTACGCGGGCGCTTCTCCTCGCGGCCGTTCCCACCCAACTCAAGGCAGTGACCGCCGGCTTGTCGAACACGCAGCGTCTGGCTCTCGGCCAGAATCCGGACGGCGGCTTGGAGGCCCTCGTCGAAGATTGCCGGGTGGCAGCTGCCAACGAAGTGATCGCGGCTCACGGTGGACCGGTACGCACGCCTGAAGCGTTCGATGCCCTGGTGAAGATCGCACGCTCCGAACTGGCCGGACGCGTTTCCGCGATCCTGCGCATGATTGTTCCGATCCTCGAACAAGCACACCAACTGAGCGTCGTGCTGGACCGCTCGCGCGGCGAGGCAGCCGACGACGTCCGAGAACAGTTGACCTCACTGCTGTTTCCGGGATTTGTCGCCGAACTGGGATCGGCCCGCCTACGCGATTTACCGCGGTATCTTGCCGCAGCAAAATTCCGTCTCGAAGCTCTGCCCGCAAGTGCACAACGAGATCAGCAGGCTATGGATGTCCTCGACCGGGTGTACGCAGCGTACGACCGGTTGTTGAGTTCGCTTCCCGAAGAGCGTCGCACTGCTCGAGATGTCGACGCGATCAGTTGGATGATCGAGGAACTGCGCGTGAGCCTGTTTGCGCAGTCCCTCGGTACACCCACACCGATTTCCGAAAAGCGAGTCCTGAAAGCTATCGAAGCGATCAAGCGTTGATGTTCGGCGAGAATTGCGCGATCAGTAGATTGTCTGAATGTTGACGTTGGTGAGGAAACCGCCAAAGGTGGCAACAGTGTTGGCGAACCCGAGGGTTACCAGGCTGTTCACGACTCCGAGAACTGCAACTAAGTTCATAACGCCTCCGTGAAGATCCGAGATGCGGACGAACGTACCTGGTAGACACTAAGCGAATAACGTGCCCGATTTGTTCGATTGTTCGCTTTGTGTTCTCAGCGTTACCTAAGACCGCTCTGTGCTCTCAGCGTTATCTGAGGCGAAGGCCTCAGTCGACGGAAACGGTCTCGGCGCCGGGAGCCTTCTCGGCGGCACGGGTCTCTGCATGCTCGCGCATGTCGGTGATCTCACGTTCGAAATCCGCAGCCGAGCTGAAGGACTTGTACACCGATGCGAATCGCAGGTAGGCGACTTCGTCGAGATTTCGAAGCGGATCGAGGATCGCGAGCCCTACCTCGTTACTGGGAATTTCGGCAGAACCCGAAGCTCGAACGGCATCTTCGACCTGCTGGGCGAGCAAATTCAGCGAATCGTTGTCCACTTGGCGGCCCTGGCATGCGCGACGCACACCTTTGACAACCTTTTCTCGGCTGAAAGGCTCCGTGACGCCGCTGCGCTTCACGACCGAGAGAACTGCCGTCTCGACCGTGGTGAATCGGCGGCCACACTCGGGGCACGAACGGCGCCGCCTGATCGCCTGGCCCTCGTCGGCCTCGCGCGAATCGACCACTCGGGAATCAGGGTGCCGGCAGAACGGGCAATGCATCGGGGTTCCTTCGTTGTCGCCGAAATGGCCGCAACTCAGATTCGCTACCGACTGCAAATCCTCCGACGATTTACAGAGCAGATCCACGTACTCAACGCGACCACCCGAGGTGGTGGGACTGTCAAGTGGACAGCTTACTCGCTGTGAACGGACTGCTCTCACGCTCGGTACGCCCCCGCCTGGTACGGGGTAGGTCAGCGCCCCGAGGCCGGCACGATCAGCGTTTGTCCCACTGACAGTCCGGAACTCGACATCGCATTGAGATCCATGATCTGCTCGATCACCGAACCGACAGCCTGGCCAGGTGCAACCTTGGCAGCAATATCACTGAGGGATTCACCCGCGGCAACGCGAACCACTTCGGTCGCGCCGTTTGTCGCAGCTACGTCACCACTCGACAAAGCGCCGATCCCCACCAACGCCAACACTGCGAATGCGGTGAATACGGCGCCCAGGAAAACCGTCTTCCAACTGACATCCTCGGCGGCCACTTCATGTTCGACCCGTGACACACCGACCCTGTTTCGGTGCGCGAAACTTCCTCCGTACGGGCGTGACGAATCGTGCTCGCTGTCCCACCGGCGAGGAGATTCGCGCAATGAACGCGAACCTGAAACCGCGCCCACCGCCGGAACCCGGCGAACGACGGCCGCCTGCGGTTCGTTGTCGACATCCCTGGCCACGCCATGCATTTCGGCCGCTCCGCGCCGTTCGAAGGACACAGCGTCTGCATCGGGCCCATAGAACGAGGGGTGGTACTTCAGTGCCGACGTACCGTCGAAACCAAACGCGTCGAAACCAATCGCGTCGTCGAAAACCCTGTTGCTTTTCAGTGCTGCGTTACCCATCGTGACCTCCGCTGGTCGACACCGATCGATGTGTTCGATCATGCGTTCGATGGAACGCATGTTCGAATTTCTACCACGCCTGGCCGACAATGTCTCTACTTGGAGCGACACGAATCGAACAGATGTTTGAAACCGCGAGCAAATCCGGCTAGATTCGTGTCAGACCACACAGCGGGAATTGCGAAAGCCTCCGTGTTTGTCGACAGCTCGAATGTTGGCAGGAGGCACCGACAGGTTTCTGCGCGACTTGCACCAGGCACTTTGCAGGCACTTTTGCAGGCTGTTTTTCAGACACGACTTCTTCAGACACGGAGGCAACAGGCCATGAAGGACGATCGCTCCAGCACAGCCGCGGAGGCAGGAGCTTCTGCAGTTCCGTCTCCGTCGAGCGAGACGCTCACCGAGCGTCAGCGGCGCGTTCTCGAAGTGATCCGCGATTCGGTGACGGAGCGCGGGTATCCGCCGAGCATTCGCGAAATCGGGGATGCGGTGGGGCTTACCTCCACGTCGTCGGTCGCGCATCAACTGCGAACGTTGGAGCGCAAGGGCTTCCTTCGACGCGATCCCAATCGCCCTCGTGCAGTCGATGTTCGGGGTCTCGACGAGGTTGCGGCCGATACCGCCATCGCGTCGGTGTCGAAGCATTCCGGCGAGTACAACAGTGCCGACCCGCTGCCAGAGCCGGCGTTCGTCCCCATCCTGGGCCGCATCGCTGCCGGCGGACCGATCCTCGCCGAGGAAGCTGTGGAGGATGTGTTTCCACTCCCCCGCGAGCTCGTCGGCCAAGGTTCGCTCTTCATGCTCAAGGTTGTCGGTGAGTCGATGATCGATGCAGCGATCTGCGATGGCGACTGGGTTGTCGTCCGTCAGCAGAACGTCGCCGAGAACGGTGACATCGTGGCCGCAATGATCGACGGCGAAGCCACCGTGAAGACGTTCAAGCGTACGAAGAAGGAGGTGTGGCTGATGCCGCACAACGACCTCTTCGAGCCGATTCCCGGCAACAACGCCGTCATCTTGGGCAAGGTTGTCACGGTCATGCGGAAGATCTGAGTTCGCTCGCACCCTCGATCACAAAACTCTGGGCCCCGGCATCAGCCGGGGCCCAGAGTCTTTTCGTGACGATCAGCGGTCCATCACCCGAATCAGAGATTCAGCGAACGTCCGATGATCTCCTTCATGATCTCGGTTGTGCCACCGTAGATGGTCTGCACACGAGAGTCCATATACGCCTTGGCAACCGGGTATTCCTTCATGTAGCCGTAGCCTCCGTGCAGCTGGAGGCAGCGGTCGATGAGCTTGACCTGAGCTTCGGTGGTCCACCACTTCGCCATCGCAGCTTCCTGCACGGTCAGCTTCTCGGCATTGAGCTGCTCGATGAACTTGTCCACCAGGATGCGCACTGCCGTGGTCTCTGTTGCCAATTCGGCCAGTACGAATCGGGTGTTCTGGAAGCTGCCGATCGACTTGCCGAATGCCTTGCGGTCACGGCAGTACTGGATCGTGCTCTCGAGAACCGATTCCATTGCGGCGGCAGCAACGACGGCGATCGAGAGTCGTTCCTGGGGAAGGTTCTTCATCAAGTAGAAGAAGCCCATTCCCTCTTCGCCCAGCAGGTTGGCAGCGGGAACGCGTACGTCGGTGAAGCTGAGTTCGGCGGTGTCCTGAGCCTTCATGCCGATCTTGTCGAGATTGCGTCCTCGCTCGAAGCCGGGCATGTCCCGCTCGACCACGAGGAGGCTGAAGCCCTGAGCACCCTTGTCCGGGTCGGTGCACGCGACAACGATGATGATGTCGGCGTTGATTCCGTTGGTGATGAAGGTCTTCGAACCGTTGAGTACCCAGTGGTCCCCGTCGCGAACTGCTTTCGTCTTGATGCCCTGCAGGTCGCTACCGGTACCCGGTTCGGTCATCGCGATCGCCGAGATCAGCTCACCCGACGCGAATCCGGGTAGCCAACGCTGCTTCTGCTCCTCGTTGGTCAACTCCAGGAGGTACGGCGCCACCACGTCGTTGTGCAGCGTGAAGCCGATACCACTGAAGCCACCCTTGGTGGTTTCCTCGGTGATGATCGCGTTGTAGCGGAAATCCTTGACACCGCCGCCGCCGAATTCCTCAGGTACCGCGGTTCCCAGGAATCCCTGCTTTCCGGCCTCGACCCAGACGTCACGATCGACGATGTTCTGCTCTTCCCACTTCTCGTGGTTCGGTGCCACGTGCTGTGCCAAGAACTTCTGGTACGACTCCCGGAAGAGTTCATGTTCCGGTTCGAACAGGGTGCGCTCCACGCCGACTCCTTGCAATTCGATATACGGCACTTCAGTGATGTACCCGGTGGGGACGATGTACCCGGTCGGGATGTTTTCGCTGAGACTGGGCACGCCGAAGTTCGCGGGCCCACGTCACTGCCTCCGACGGTAGAACCTGTTGCGATACCCGTCGATGACCCGAACGATCACGATTCGTGACTGTAGCGGTTATCTGTTACTCGAAGTACGGAATTTGGCGAGGTATCGCATGATCGGGTAGGCGACCAGGATGCCGATCGACCCCCAAGCGATGCCGCCCAGCTCGACCGAACCAATGGTCAGCGTCAGGTTCCCGATGCCGGCAACCAGTGCGGCAGCGGCGACGGTCAGGTTGACCGGATCGGTGAAGTCCACCTTCGCTTCCATCCAGATGCGCACACCGAGAATGCCGATGAGTCCGTAGAGAACCATCGTCGCACCGCCGATGACGCCGTTCGGAACCGTGAAGACCAGTGCACCGAATTTGGGCGAAAATGCCAGGATCACGGCGGTGGCGGCCGCTACCCAGTACGCCGCGGTCGAGTACACACGCGTCGCTGCCATGACCCCGATGTTCTCGGCATACGTGGTGGTTCCGGATCCGCCGCCGGCGCCCGCCAAGGTCGTGGCGAGACCGTCTGCAAACAGCGCATTGCCGGCCAGATCATCGAGGGACTTACCCGTCATGGCGGACACCGCCTTGACATGTCCGACGTTCTCGGCGACCAGAACGATCACCACGGGCAGCGCGAGCACGATCACCGACCAGTCGAACGACGGTCCGTGCAGACTCGGCAGCCCGAACCAGTCGGCTTCGCGCAGAGCGGACACTCGTTCACTGTCGAGACCACCGATGACCGCGGCGAAGACCCAGCCGATCACTACGCCGACCAGAATGCCCAACCGGCCGAGCAGCCCGGGACCGACGACCGTGACCAGCAGGATCGAAACGAGCGTGACCGTGGCGATCAGCGGCTGCGATTCGAAGGAACCGACCGCCGTCGGAGCGAGGTTGAGACCGATCAGCGCGACGACGGCGCCTGTCACTACCGGCGGCATGACGGCGTCGATGACCCGGCTGCCGATCAGACGTACGGCGACGCCGATCAACATCAACACGATGCCGACGGCCATGACGGCACCGAGCTGCGCGGCCGGGCCCGATCCTGCCGACGCCGTCAGCGGGGCGATGAACGCGAAGGACGAACCGAGATAGCTCGGGATCCGGCCCCGGGTGATGAGCAGGAACAGCGCGGTGCCGATACCCGAGAACAACAGCGTCGTCGTGACGGGGAAGCCGGTGATGGTCGGAACGAGCAGTGTCGCTCCGAACATCGCGATGACGTGTTGCATCCCGATTCCGATGGTGCGCGGCCAACTCAGTCGTTCGTCCGGCGCCACGACGGCTCCGTCGGCGATCCGCTTGCCGTCTCCGTGGACAGTCCAGCCGATTCCGCCGGCCCCGGTCATTGTTTCTCGTTCGATCACAGGTCGAAATACTAGAGGTCAGGCGCTCGGTCTCCGACCGAGACCAACGAAACCAGTTCAGCTGATTGCGTCGGCCGCCGCTTTGCGCGCTGCCACCGGATCACCGGTTGCCAGCACCGCCGCCGCAGCCGCCTCACATTGCGCCATGGTGACTGACCCGACCTTCGCTCCCACACCCGCGACCGACGCCGCAGCGCACGACAGCGAGGAAACTCCGAGTCCGGCCAGAACACACGCCAACAGTGGATCGGCGGCCGCCTCACCGCAGACGCCGACGCGCTTCCCTGCCGCCTGACCGGCCTGGGCCGTACGTGCGACAAGGGCGAGCACCGCGGGCTGCCACGGATCGGTCAGGTCGGCGAGTTCGGAGGACATCCGATCAGCAGCCATCGTGTACTGAGCGAGGTCGTTGGTACCGATCGAGAGGAATTCGACGTGTTCGAGAATCTGGTCGGCCAACAGCGCCGCCGCCGGGATCTCCACCATCACACCGGGAACGAGATCGCGTGCCCGCACCGCATCGGCAAAACGTTTCGCCTCGGCCGGGGTGGCGATCATCGGTGCCATCACCCACGGCGACGAGTTCGTCGACGCCGCAGCTGCGGCGATCGCGTCCAGCTGGCGGTCGAGAATTCCCATGTCCTGCCAGGCGATTCGGACCCCACGAACGCCGAGTGCCGGATTCGCTTCCTCTTGATGGTTGGCGAATTTGAGCGGCTTGTCCGAACCCGCGTCCAACGTGCGAATGATGACCTTCTTTCCTGCGAAGGCCTCGAGAACTTCGGCGTAGATCGCCGCCTGCTCGTCTACGGTCGGTTCGGTCTCACGGCCGAGGAAGCAGAGTTCGGTCCGGAAGAGCCCGATGCCTCCCGCTGCGGTCAACGCCGCGGCGCGAGCGCCCGCGCCGTCTTGAACATTGGCGAGAACGTCTACCGGCCGACCGTCCGACGTCCGGCCTGGTCCGGTCCACGTGCTGACGCGTTCGCGATCGATCCGGGATTGTTCGACCAGTTCGCGCGCCTGTTCGGGATCCGGCTCCGCGATCACGTCGCCGGTGGTTCCGTCGATCAGAATCGGTGTTCCGGCCGCGATGGATTCCAATTCCTTCGCAGCCACGATGCACGGGATGCCCAACTGCCTCGCGATGATTGCCGTGTGGCTGGTCGGGCCGCCGAAGATGGTCACGAGTCCGATGATCTTGGTTGCATCGAGGCCCGCGGTGTCCGCAGGAGCCAGATCGTCCGCGCACAGCACCGACGGCGTCTCGGGCATCGGAACTCCGGGTTCGGGCAATCCGGAGAGTTCGGCGATCACGCGGTCGCGGATGTCCTCGAGATCGGTGACGCGCTCGGCCATCACACCGCCGACCTTGGTGAACAGCACCACGAACTGCTCCGTCGCCGCGATCGCAGCCTGCACCGGGGGCACTCCGCCGGCGATCGACTTCTTGGCCGCCCCGATCCAGCCACGATCAGCTGCCATCGCCGCGTTGGCCTGCAAGACCTCGGCGGCCGCGCCTGTGGCTTCGGCAGCCCGTCCGAGAAGGCGGTTCTCGACCGCCTTCGCTGCTGCGACGAAGGCGTCTGCAGCTGCCTCTCGATCGGCCTCGTCGAGGGCCGGTGCATCGGTGACGAGTTCCGGTCGGCTGGACGGCCAGATAGCCGGGCCGTAGGCAATTCCGGGCACGACGGGGGTGCCGTGCACGGTGATTCGGTTGAGCTGTTCGGTCATCTGTCCTCCTTGAGCGATGGGCCCGGTGTCACACCGGATCACCTCGAGCGCGTAAAGCCCTCACCTTCGTTGTGACGAAGATTACTCCCAAGTCTTGACATGTCAACACACTCGGGCGTAAAACAACATAAAGCAACATTCACTGTGATCCACAACGCACCGTCGAATCACATTTCGGAATCGGAGAGCACGTGTACGCGGAAGAACGCCAACAAGCGATCGGCACCATGGTGTCGCAGCGCGGACGCATGTCCGTGGCGGCGCTTTCGGAAACCTTCGGTGTGACCACCGAGACCGTGCGTCGCGATCTGGCCTTCCTCGAGCGGATCGGACAGATCAGGCGTGTACACGGCGGCGCCGTTCCGACCGGATCCCTCCACGTGACCGAACCGGGCATGGCGGAACGCGATCAGACCCGCGCGCAACAGAAAGACCGGATCGCCCGCTGCGCGGTCACCTATCTCCCTCCTACCGGCGGCAGCGTCATCTTCGACGCGGGCACGACCACGGGCCGCATGATCCCCGAACTACCGACCGAGAACGACTTCACGGCCGTGACCAATTCCGTGCCGATCGGCGCACGACTGGCATCGATGAACTCGATTTCCCTGATCCTGCTCGGCGGACGAGTACGCGGGGTGACGCAAGCCGCGGTCGGCGAGGACGCTCTACGCCTGCTGAGCACGTTGCGGGTCGACGTCGCCTTCGTCGGAACCAACGCGATCAGCGTCGGGCACGGACTCTCCACCCCGGACAGCGAGGAGGCCGCCGTCAAACGAGCGATGGTCAAGGCCGCCAATCACGTTGTCGTGGTGGCCGATTCCAGCAAAGTCGGCCGCGAGCACTTGATCAGCTTCGCGCCACTCGACAGCATCGACGTCCTCATAACCGACGAAGAGATCAGTCCCACAGACACATCCGAGTTCCACGACCACGGAATCGAGGTGGTGATCGCATGATCGTCACACTGACAGCCAACCCGAGTATCGATCGGACCGTACAACTCGAGCAACGGCTCGAACGAGGCTCCGTCCTACGCGCCCACTCCACTCGCAGCGACCCCGGCGGCAAGGGGGTCAACGTCGCGCGTGTTCTCGCCGCAGCCGACCTCGACGTGCTCGCCGTTCTACCGGGAAATGGTGGCGATCCGTTGCTCTCGGCGCTCGCAGCCGGTGGGATTCCCCACATCGGCGTCGCCACAACGGGTCCGGCTCGCACCAACATCACCATCGCCGAACCGGACGGGACCACGACGAAGATCAACGAACCCGGCGCAACGCTGTCCGGTTCGACTCTCGACGCCCTGGCACAGGAGTTGATCGCCCGCGCCGATACCGCACTGTGGTTCGCGCTGTCCGGCTCACTGCCTCCCGGCGTTCCTCTGGGGTGGTACGGCGAACTGGTCGCCGCGCTGCGCGATCACCCGTGCAAGGTGGCGGTCGACACCTCGGACGCCCCACTGACGGCACTCGCCGAAGGCTTCCCCGGCTCGGCACCTGATCTGCTCAAACCCAACGGCGAGGAACTCGCGCAACTGACCGGCGTCGACGGCCACGTCCTCGAACGTGCTGCCGAGAACGGTGATCCCGGGCCTGCAATCACGGCGGCGCAGCGATTGGTCGATCGCGGCGTCGGCAGCGTGCTCGCCACGCTCGGCGCAGCCGGTGCCGTCCTCGTCACGGCCGACGGCGCGTGGATCGCCACCGCTCCCCCGATTGTCGCAGTCAGTACCGTCGGCGCAGGCGATTCGTCGCTGGCCGGCTACATCCTCGCCGAAGCGGGCGGCGGCTCGGAATCCGAGCGGCTACGTCACGCGGTCGCCTACGGAAGCGCCGCTGCCTCCCTTCCCGGCACAACCCTTCCCACACCCGAACAGATCGATCTGGCAGCGGTTTCGGTATCTGCAGCAGATGCCGCCTCTCCCATCCCCGTCCCCACCGAACTCGCCTGACGCCCTAAGGAACCTGACATGTCCGATACCACCGCAGCCGGCAGTTCCGGCCCGGAGATCATCAGTCCCGAACTGATCTCACTCGACACCGACCTGGGTTCGACCAAGGAAGATGTCATTCGTTCTCTCGCAGCGCGATTGACTGCAGCGGGACGGGCGAGCGACGCCGCGGGATTGGTCGATGCCGCACTCGCTCGCGAAGCGCAGTCCGCGACCGGACTGCCCGGCGGAATCGCAATTCCCCACTGCCGCGCCGAGGCTGTCTCGTCCGCGTCCCTGGGGTTTGCTCGACTCGATCCGAAGGTCGACTTCGGTGCACCCGACGGCCCCGCCGATCTGGTCTTCCTGATCGCGGCACCCGAAGGCGCCGGGGCCGAGCACATGAAGCTGCTCTCCTCCTTGGCCCGAGCACTCGTCAGGCCCGCGTTCGTCACGTCACTTCGTGAAGCGTCGACGCCGGACGAGATCGTGAGACTGGTCGACGAGGTACTAAATCCCGCGCCGAAGGATCCTGCAGCAAAGGCCGCGGCAGCGACACCCCCGGCACCTGTTTCCACCGGGAAACACGCTACCGAGGAGACCCCGGCACCAGCGCCCGCGGAGCGTCACATCGTCGCGGTCACCGCCTGCCCGACCGGAATCGCTCACACCTACATGGCGGCGGACTCACTCGTCGCCGCGGGTGAACGCGCCGGCGTCAAGGTGCACGTCGAAACCCAAGGTTCGAGCGGAAGCACCCCCCTTGACCCTTCGGTGATCGCGGGAGCCGCCGCGGTCATCTTCGCCACCGACGTCGGCGTGAAGGGCCGCGAACGATTCGCCGGTAAGCCCGTCGTCGCTTCCGGTGTGAAGCGGGCAATCAACGAGCCGGACAAGATGCTCGCAGAAGCGTTGCGCGCCTCCGAGAATCCCGCCGCCGCCACCGTTGACGGCACCGCGGCAGCGGCCGCGGATTCCGATGCCGGTTCCGTAGGGTTCGGCACCCACCTCCGTCAGGTCCTCCTGACCGGTGTCAGCTACATGATCCCGTTCGTCGCGGCCGGCGGTCTGCTGATCGCACTCGGCTTCCTGCTCGGCGGATACGAGATCTCCGGTCCGGCCAAGGACATCGTTCTCAACAACTCGATCACCAACCTTCCCGACGGTGGTCTGGCCACCTATCTCGGCGCAGTGCTGTTCCAGATCGGTTCGTTGGCATTCAGCTTCCTGGTGCCCGCGTTGGCCGGCTACATCGCCTTCGCCATCGCCGACCGGCCTGGCATCGCTCCCGGCTTCACAGCCGGCGCGGTCGCCGTGTTCGTCGGTGCCGGCTTCATCGGCGGCTTGGTCGGTGGTCTCATCGCCGGTGTCGTCGCGCTCTACATCGGCCGGATCGCCGTCCCGCAGTGGCTGCGAGGCCTGATGCCGGTGGTAATCATCCCGCTGTTCGCGACGCTGGTCGTCGGAGCACTGATGTTCATCGTCCTCGGGCGTCCGCTCGCCGCGATCACCTCCGGTCTCACCGACTGGCTCAACGGACTGTCCGGCAGCTCGGCCATCTTCCTCGGCATCATTCTCGGCCTGATGATGTGCTTCGACCTCGGTGGACCGGTCAACAAGGCGGCTTACGCCTTCGCCGTCGCCGGACTCAACGTCAACGACCCGGCCACTTTGCGCATCATGGCGGCTGTCATGGCTGCCGGTATGGTTCCGCCGCTTGCCATGGCACTTGCCTCGACGGTGCTGCGTCCCAAGCTCTTCAGCGAAGCCGAACGGGAGAACGGAAAGGCTGCCTGGTTGCTGGGTTCGGCATTCATCTCCGAGGGCGCGATTCCGTTCGCCGCTGCCGACCCGCTTCGCGTGATCCCCTCGATGATGGCGGGCGGCGCGGTCACCGGCGCGCTGATCATGGCTTTCGACGTCACTCTCAGCGCCCCGCACGGCGGGATCTTCGTCTTCTTCGCAGTCGGCGGAATCGGCTGGTTCCTGGTCTCGCTCGCCGCGGGAACCGTGGTAGCTGCGCTCGCCGTCGTCGGAGCCAAGGAGTTCTTCCGCAAGGGGCCGTCCGATGCCGAACTCGACCCCGAAATCGTGCCCGCTGCGGCATGATCGACAGCAGGCAACACTGCAGTCACCACCTGAGTCACCAGATCTGCCCGAACACCCCATAACGTCCGCAACGACAGTTCTACAACGAGGAGATCCCATGCCCAGCAAGACAGTTGCCGTCGGTTCCGCAGTCGGCCTCCACGCCCGCCCCGCCGCTCTCATCGCCGAAGCAGTCGGAGCCTCCGGCGCCACGGTCACCCTCGCAGTCGCCGACGGCGAACCCGTGGATGCAGGTTCGGCACTGATGATCATGACACTCGGAGCCGCCAAGGACACCGAAGTAACCATCGAGTCCGACGACGCCGACGCACTCGCCAAGGTCGCCGAGCTGGTAGCCGCTGATCTCGACGCCTGACCTGATGTCAGTCGGTGCTGTGCAGCGGGCCGGACACTCTCACGGAGTCAGTGCGAGTGTCCGGCCCAGCCAGTCCATTTCGAGTTCCAGAGCAGTGCCCCACACATCACCCGAGTGCCCGCCGGGAAGGGTGTAGTAGTCCACGTTCATGTCGGCGGCGCGTGCAGCCTCGAACATGATCTCCTGCTGAGGGCGGTAGATGTCGTCGTCCTCACCCGCGACAAATACACCAGACAACTGCGGATACCGATTCTGCGCCATCAGGTCTCGGGCGTTGACCGCGTCGAAAGCGTCTTCGTCGCCGTCGAACATCGCAGCCACAGTGTCCTCGTGGTCACCGGTCGACGGTTCGTCCTGGCCGGAGAAGTCCAGGAACGACGGGTATCGGTCCGGGAAGTTCACGGCCATTTCGATCGCGCATGTCCCGCCGTACGAAAACCCACCGATAGCCCATTGCGCAGCGTCCGGATTCACTTGAAGGTTCGATTCGATCCAGTTCGGGACGTCCTGGTCCAGATACGTCGCGACGTTGCCGAGCGCCGAATCCATGCAGCCGGGGTTGGCGTCGTAGTCCCCCAACGCGTCGGGCACCACCACCACGGGAGCAAGCCCGGAATGCCTCGACGCATAGGCGTCGACGGTGGTCGCGAGCCGGCCACTGTCCAGCCAGTCGCTGGGGCTGCCGGGTTCACCCGCCACCAACACCAGTACGGGCAACTCGGCACGCGGATCGGCAAGATAGGCCGGCGGGAGATACAGCGTCGCAGGCCTCGCGTCGAATCCCGAAACGTTTCCTGGAATCGCCGCTTCCGTCACGACACCGTTGCTCGGCATCCGCACCGGAACCTGCCAATGAGTTTCGGTGGGCAGTCCCCGTTGTACCCAAGGTTCGGCCCCGGGGAGCGAATCGAAGGCAACGTTCTCGACCGAGCCCACCGGCCAGTGCCCGACCAGTGAGCCGAGTGTGGGATAGGTGCCGGTCTGCGCGTTGACCTGACCTACTGCGACGATCGCGGCCAGCCCGGCGAATGCCGTCACCGAAAGGCCACGCGCAAGCCCTGGGCGCCGAAGGAGAACGAGTGCGGCGCCGATGACTCCGAACATCGCCAGCGCTATCCAGACAAAATTCGACGCCGGTAGCTGCGCGGGCAGCGGCCGAAAGCTGAGCCACACGAACGTCGCACCGGTGGCTGATCCGAGCACTGACAGAACTAGCGCGACCAACGCGGCCCTACGCGGCAACCACCGAAGCAGAAGCAACGTGCCGACGCCGACGATGACGGAACCCACGAGCAGCACTGCGGTGATGTGTCCGTGCTCGAGTGACATACGCGAGAGCCGCGTCAGGAGTTGATGCCCGTGCATTCGTTCCAGTATCCACATCTACCGGCGGTCTGCGAATTCGTGGAATTATTTGGGAATCAGCGGCGTCGTCGAAATCTCACGAACGCCGCGCCCCCGATCGCACATCCTGCCGCGACCAACCCGGCCCACACGAATGTCCACGGATCGACCCCGACACCGACCGAACCGTCAGACGAGTCAGCCGTCGCTTCTGTCGCGTCCACGAGCGCTCGCATCACGTACACCGGCGGCAACGCTCCGCCGGCAGATTCAGAACCGATCAGAACATCGCCCGCATCGTTGAATGCCACCGCCTCACCCTGAGGCTCCTTCGGGAGCGGGATCCGCAGCGGTTCGGTACCGGTGAGCGTCGCGCCGATTCCGCCGTCCACGACTTCGTACAGGTACAGGTCGGAGTAACTCCGAAGTGCGATCGCCGAACCGTCCGACGACACCGCTCCCCCGGTGAACATCACCGACACGGGCTTCTCCGGTCCGAGGGACACGGCTCCGACGCGCTCGAGCGGCGTCGGGCCGGGCTGCGCCAAGTCACTCAGTTTCTGATCCCCGATCGGTGTGTAGACACTGCTTTCGCCGAACAATTCCTTGGTCACGACAAAAACGTGGCCGTCGGGGTCTAGCAGTATCGACTCGGTGTCGTGCGCACCGTCCGGGTACGTGAGGCGGTGCAACGTACCGTCACCGGAATCGAGGTCCATCGTGATGAACGCCACTGTTTCGCGGGTCCGGAGGTTGTCACCGGTGTCCGACAGAACGAGCGTTCGCCCACTCACCGCAAGATCTTCGACGTCGTAAGGATCTATCGGGACCGGAATCTGTTTCTGGACAACACAGTTCAGGTCCATTTCGAATACGAAGTCGTCACTGCCGCCGTCGCCCATCGCGTAGATCCGATCGTCGACGACGACCATCCCCGACAACTCCTGGAGCGCAGGATCGGTAGGCGTACAGAGTGGGGCGAACTCGCTCGGTTCGAACGGCGACGCCTGTGCGAGCGCTCCGGGAAGCAGTGCGGTTGCCGTAGTCGCAGCAATCACCGCGACCACGGCCCCGAAACTACGCACTAGGTGCGTACTCGACCAATGCCGAGGCCAACATCTGTGGCACGCGTGCGTGCACCCGCGTGCCGGCCTCTTCGTGAGTCGATTCCAAAATTGTTCCGTCCGAGTGGATTCGAGCCATCAAGTCACCGCGCGTGTACGGCACCAGCACGTCGACCTCGACCTCCGGCCGAACCAGCACCTCGCTGAGATGTGCTCGTAGTTCGGCGATTCCCTCACCCGTACGCGCCGAGACGAACACGGCACCAGGCAACAGACCACGCAGTTGCGTCAACGTAACCGGATCTGCCGCGTCGATCTTGTTGACCACGATCAACTCCGGCGGAGCCTTCGAATCCGTCTCGCGCAGAACATCGGTGACGACTTCCCGCACAGCCTTGATCTGTTCTGTCGGCAACGGATCCGAACCGTCGACGACGTGCAGCAGCAGATCCGCGTCGGTTACTTCCTCGAGAGTCGAGCGGAATGCCTCGACCAACTGAGTCGGCAGGTGTCGCACGAAGCCGACCGTGTCGGTGAGTACGTACTCGCGGCCGTCGTCGAGTGCTGCGCGGCGAGTGGTCGGGTCCAAGGTGGCGAACAACGCGTTCTCCACGAGCACACCCGATCCGGTGAGCGAATTGAGCAGACTCGATTTGCCCGCGTTGGTGTATCCGACGATGGCGATCGACGGGATGTCGCTCTGCAGTCGACGTGTGCGCTTGGTGTCGCGAGCGGCCTTCATGCCCTTGATCTCGCGGCGTAGTTTTGCCATGCGCTCACGAATACGACGGCGGTCCGTCTCGATTTTCGTTTCACCGGGACCACGCAGACCCACACCGCCGTTACTGCCGGCACGGCCACCGGCCTGGCGCGACATCGACTCGCCCCAACCACGCAGACGCGGGAGCATGTACTCCATCTGAGCAAAAGCGACCTGCGCCTTACCCTCACGCGAAGTGGCGTGCTGAGCAAAGATGTCGAGAATCAGAGCTGTCCGGTCGATGACCTTGACCTTGACGATCTTCTCCAGCGCCGTGAGCTGCGCCGGCGTCAGCTCACCGTCGCAGACGACGGTGTCGGCACCGGTCGCCAGCACAACTTCGCGCAGTTCCTGCGCCTTGCCGGAACCGATGTAGGTGGCAGCGTCAGGTTTGTCGCGACGCTGAACCAGTCCTTCGAGGACCTCGGAGCCGGCCGTCTCGGCAAGTGCGGCCAACTCGGTCATGCTCGCCTCGGCCTGCTCGGCAGTTCCCTGCGTCCAGACGCCGACCAGGACAACTCTTTCGAGTCGAAGCTGGCGGTACTCGACTTCGGTGACGTCCTCGAGCTCGGTCGACAGACCGGCCACGCGGCGCAGGGCGCCGCGATCTGCGAGTTGCATCTCACCGGTCGACGGGTTGCCCGATGCGGACGCTGCCGTGTATTCGGCTTGCGCGTACTCGGACTGCTCGTGAGCGGTGGACTCTTCGTTTTCATGTGTGTTCGTCATACAAGATCCATGGTCCCACGAAACCTGGCCACGGTGCATCCGTATTTCCTGCAGGCGTATTTCCCGCGGGCGATATCACACAAGCGATTGCCACCAGGCATCGCTGATCGTCCCGTTCGCCACCAGAACCGAGGGCCCCCGCAACGACCCTTTGCCGCCTTCGACGGTGACCTGCACCTCGCCACCGAGCACGCGCACCAGTACCGAGCCTTCATCGCGGCCGTCGTACCTCAGCGCCGCGGCCGCCGCTGCGACCGTTCCGGTTCCGCAGGAACGAGTCTCGCCCACACCACGCTCGTGTACGCGCATGTGGACCCCACCGTCGTGGATCGGCGTCACGATCTCGATGTTGACCCCGTGCGGGAAGAACCCGGGATCGAAGCCCGGAGAAACACTCAAATCGAGCGCACTCAACACTTCTGCCGTCACGTGCTCGTCGACACACGCCAAATGCGGATTACCGACGTCGATCCCGACGCCGGCGAAGACGCGGCCGTCGATTGTTGCCGAGCTGGTGCCGAGGTCCTTGATCGGGCCCATCGCCACGGTCACGTCACCATGCGTGGCGTCGTAGCCGTGCACCACGACCGGACGCGCTCCGGCGCGGCTGCCGACCACGAACTCGTCCTTGCTCTCCAAGCCCGAGGCCTTGAGATAGTGGGCGAATACGCGAACGCCGTTTCCGCACATCTCGGCGATGGAGCCGTCGCTGTTGCGGTAGTCCATGAACCAGTCTTCGGCAGCGACGCCGTCGGGCAGCGCACCGAGCACGCCCGCGTCCGCAAGTGCGCCTGCCCGGGCGACACGAAGGATGCCGTCGGCGCCGAGGCCACGCTGACGATCACACAACGCTGAAACTCGCGCCGGCTCGAGATCGATCCGAACGTCGAGGTCAGGGAGAACAACGAAGTCGTTCTGCGTGCCGTGGCCCTTACTGAAATCCATGGTCGCCATCCTATCCGGACCTACCGAGCGACTTACGCAGGTGACGCGGTGACCACGACGTTCTGTTCGTACGTGAATCCAGACGGCAACGAGGGGTCGGGCACCGTTGCGCCGCCGCAGGTCACCAGGACAAGCCTGGGCGCACCGGATTCGGAGAAGAACTCCGCAGGCAAAGCCACCTTTTCGTACAACTTCAGGCTCGCTGCGTGATAGGTGAACATCGTTCCGGTGTCGTCACTGACATAGATCGGTGTTCCGGGCTTCATCTGGTGCAGCGCCCACAAGGCGCCGTGCGTGCGGTCACCGTCGTCGACGTGGCCGGCAACAAGATTGGTACCCTCCGAAGATCCGAACTGCACGCCGTTGGTGAAATGCGAAACCTTGTCAGGATGCGGAAGGATCATTCCGCGGTTGGCGCCGAACCCACTGGTCACGATGTCGGCTCGCACATCCAGATCGGGAATCGCGAGCGTGTTCGGCGGCAGATCCGTTGGCGCAGGCGCCCACGTCGCCCCTGGATCGGTTGGGGCTCCCACGTCGAAGGGCGCTTCGGGAACAGGTGCGCTGATGGGCTTCCCGGCCGCACTCACCGCAAAGTAGATCAGTACCCCGCCGACCGTGAGAAATGTGACGAGCAGAAGAACCAGCGGTAGCCGACCCGCGCGTCGACGTTTCGGATGCGCGTGCGCCGCGGTCTGCGCCATGCTCGTTGACCTCCAGTTCATCGCTCGCGAAACCGATCGATCGCGAAATAGCTAACTGTAAGATAGCTGATCTGCTCGATCGTGTTACAGGCCGCGATCTGCGAGCGCCGCGAAGGCGGAGTTGGGCAGCTCCGGATCGGCACCGTCGAGCCAGTGCACGCGTGCGTCACGACGGAACCATGATCGTTGTCGGCGAACATAGCGCCGTGTCCCGATGAACGTCCGTTCGAGTGCTTCGGCCAGATCGTATTCACCGTCGAAATGTGCGAGCACCTGTGCGTAGCCGATGGCTCGCGGCGCGGTGACGCCATCACGCAATCCTTGCTCGACGAGCACGGCAACTTCGTCGACAAGTCCGTCTGAAAACATCAGCTCTGTTCGCAACCGAATCCGGGCGTCGAGTTCTTCCGTATCCCGATCCACGCCGAGAATGCGGGTTCCCCATCGAGGGTCACCGATCTGCGGCGCCGAGGCCGCGAACGGCAGACCTGTCAGCTCGACGACCTCGAGCGCCCGAACCATCCGCCGGCCGTCCGTCGGCAGTATCGACGCCGCCGCTACCGGATCAGCAGCAACAAGCGCCGTATGCACCGCACCGACCCCACCGTCGGCCAGCACTGCCTCCCACTTCGCACGAACTTCGGGATCCGTTGCCGGAAAGGACCATTCGTCGAGTAGAGACTGGACGTACATCATGGATCCGCCGACGATCACCGGAACCTTGCCCGCCACGATCAGATTCTCGGCGATCGCGATCGCGTCGCTTTGATAACGCGCGACGGTGGCGGTCTCCTTCACGTCGAGAACGTCGAGCAGGTGATGCGGAATCCCGCGACGCTCGGCCGGCGTCAGTTTGGCGGTCCCGATATCCATGCCGCGATAGAGCTGCATCGCGTCGATGTTGATGATTTCACCGCCGAATTCCTCGGCCAGTGCCAGCGCGAGATCGGACTTTCCCGACGCTGTCGGACCGACAACTGCGATCGGGCGAAGTTCTTCAGGGACGTTCACGGCCGCCACGTCCCGACGTGGTAACCGACGCCGAACGGCGCATCGCTGTAGTCGACCGTCGCGCGAGGATGGGCTGACCGAGACGAGCCCGTAAAGGCACCGGCCAGGACCTGCCACGCCGCGCGCCCCTGGGCTCCGACACTCCGGCAGAGCTGGGGATCGAGAGCAAGAAGCGCCTCCGGGTCACCGGCCGTCAGGGCGTCGTCGATGGCCGACTGCACACCCGCGGCGCGCTCGTCGAAGCTTCCTGGCGCCTTTGCCGTCAGCGTGGACGCACCGTCAGCAACGATCAGAAGCCCTTGCGGTCGGTTGTCGCTGTCGAGTTGCTTGCGCAGCTGCTGCCCGAACTCACGACATTCATTCGCCGACGCCTTTGCACTGACGACGTGCATGTCGACGGTTATCTCCACGTCTGTTCGGCCACGCAGCCAGCCGGCAACAAGGGCGCACAGTTCGAGAGATGGCATCGGTTCGCCTGCCGCATCCGCGTCCAGTGACGTCCGGACATCGGCGCCGAATCCAGCGAACGTACCGATCTGCCCACGTCCGACGCCCGATCGCCAGAGTTCGCCTGCTGCATTCTTGGGTCCTGCATTCTCGAGGCCGACACCGACGCCCACCCAGTGAACCGCCTCGTGAGAGAGCCGGCGCACGGCGGCTATCGCTGTAGCGCGCACCTGAGCGGACTCGGCCGAATCACCGGACAATTCCGGCACGAGTAACGGCGCCGAGGGGACGAGAACAGCGGAAGTCAACACAGTTGCCACGCTAGTCGACCCCGAGGTGGCGACCTCACACCCTCTTACCTGATTCAATAGTCGGAGAACGTGAGTACCGGGTTCAATGGAACCAGGAATGCGATCAGGCAGCCGTGACGCGCGGCAGAGACGAGGACCGATGACCGAGAACAGTGAACCCACCACCGGCGCCGACAGCAGTTCGGCCAGCCCGAGCCCGGCAGCACCCAAACCCGGCGCTCCCAAACCTGGTGGACCACGCCCCGGTGCGCCCCGCCCCGGAGCACCTCGCCCCGGACCAGCAGCCTCGCATGCCGTCACCGCCACACCGGCCAGCGACCCGAGCAAGTTCGGACGCGTCGAGGAAGACGGAACCGCCTGGGTGAAGACCGCTGACGGTGAACGTCAGATCGGTTCGTGGCAGGCCGGCGACGCCACCGAGGGCCTCGCCCATTTCGGTCGTCGCTACGACGACCTCGCGACCGAGGTCTCGCTACTCGAGGCGCGACTGACGTCGGGCGCCGGAGACGCCAAGAAGACCAAGGCTGCCGCCATCGCTCTGTCCGAATCCCTCTCGACCGCTGCAGTGATCGGTGACCTCGACGCTTTGGCTCGCCGACTCGACGTGATCGTTGCCGGTTCCGACGAGGCCGCAGCGCACGCGAAGGAAGAGAAGGAACAGTCGCGCGCGGCAAGCACCGCCCGCAAGGAGGCCCTCGCAGTCGAGGCCGAGCAGATCGGCTCGGAGTCGACCCAGTGGAAGACCGCGGGTGATCGACTGCGCGAGATTCTCGACGAGTGGAAGACGATTCGCGGAATCGACCGCAAGGTCGACGACGCGCTGTGGAAGCGGTACTCCAAGGCTCGCGAGTCCTTCAACCGACGACGTGGAGCGCACTTCGCCGAACTCGACCGGGATCGTGCGAGCGCCCGTTCGACGAAGGAAGAACTGGTCGAGCGCGCCGAGAAGCTGTCGACCTCCACTGAATGGGGACAGACCGCCGGGGAATTCCGCGATCTGCTCAGCGAGTGGAAGGCTGCCGGCCGCGCACCGCGCGAGGCCGACGACAACCTGTGGAAGCGCTTCAAGGGCGCTCAGGACGTGTTCTTCGCCGCGCGCAACGCTGCTGCATCCGAGCGCGACGCCGAATTCGAGCAGAACGCAGTCGCGAAGGAAGAGCTGCTCGCTGCGAACGCGAACATCGACCCGGCGCACGGACTCGAGAATGCTCGTGCAGCGCTTCGCGACCTGCAGGAGAAGTGGGACGCGATCGGCAAGGTGCCGCGCGACCGAATGCAGGAACTCGAAGCGAAGCTCCGGGCCATCGAAACCAAGGTGCGCGACGCGGTCGACGCCGAGTGGCGTCGCACCGATCCGGAAGCACTTGCCCGGGTCGCGCAGTTCAAGGAGCGGGTGAGCCAGTTCGAGGAGCAGGCCGCCAAGGCTCAGGCTGCCGGCAAGACGAAGGACGCCGAGAAGGCTCTCGCTCAGGCCAAGCAGTGGCGTGAGTGGGCCGAAGCTGCCGAAAGCGCCGTCAACGAGTAATCGACGACGAGCTGTAAAGACAACAAAAACGCCGGCTGATTCCGAAAGGAGTCAGCCGGCGTTGTCTTGTGCTTTGGACGGACTGCCTGCTGTGTCAGCCGACGTTCCATTCCTGATGCTTCTCGGCTTCGGCCGCAGCAATCCGGCGTTGCTCCTCGGCAGCGAGCTGAATGTTGGTTCGTGTCCAGACCACCTTGAGCCAATGGAAGGTCAAGAACACGACGGCAAACCATCCGATGATCAGCCCGATCGACGGTCCTGCCACATTGAAACCGGCGGGAATGGTCTGACGCGACCAGACGGCCATCATGCCGAGAGCGCTCGCCACGGCACTGCCGGCGAGTGCGACCCAGGCCAGACTCCAACGCCGCGTGACCAGCGCGAGCATCGAGAATCCGATGCCGAAGATGACGACGAACCACACGAACAAGCGTGAGAACAGTGCAATCCGTTCGGTTTCCGCGTCCTGGTTGTACGCGAGCACATCCCAGCCGTTCGCAACTCCCGCATGGGGCAGGGCAAGGGTGCCGACCAGCACGAGCACCGCAACCGCGACAACCATGGCGCGCACACCCGGATCGATTTCTCCCGCGACCTTGCGTTCCGCGTCGTCGAGATCCTTGCGGTAGCCCTCGAAGGCGTCGTCGCCCGGCTGTGGTGTCGTGTTCTCGTGTTGCGAGGTCATGCGTTGCATCCCATCTGGACGGGTTGTGGGGCCGGGGCACCGATCTTCGGTAGTCCGAGACCTACGCCGATGGGCGGGGTCTTGGGTGTGATGCCCTTTTCGAACGAATCACCGGCGCGGGTCCGACGGTGCGTGAGCACTCCGTCATCTGCCACGAGGTGATGAGGGGCTCCGTGGGTGACGACGACCGTCACCACGTCACCGGGTCGGATTGTGCCGTCGAGGTTTCCCTCGGGGCGGAAATGCACCAGGCGGCCGTCTCGCGCGCGACCACTGAGACGTTGAGTCGCCGCGTTCTTCCGACCCTCCCCCGCTGCCACCAAGAGTTCGACCTCGGTGCCGACGAGCTTGCGATTTTCCTCGATGTTCACTTCTTCCTGAACGGCGAGCAATCGCATGTAGCGTTCCTGGACAACCTCTTTGGGAAGCTGATCGGCCATCTCCGCCGCCGGCGTGCCCGGGCGCTTGGAGTACTGGAAGGTGTAGGCGTTGGAGAATCGCGCCTTACGCACGACGTCCAGCGTCTCCTCGAAATCCTCCTCCGTCTCCCCCGGGAACCCGACGATGATGTCCGTGGTGATGGCGGCGTGCGGCATGGCGGCGCGCACCTTCTCGATGATCCCGAGGTACTTCGACTTGCGGTACGAGCGCTTCATCGCTTTGAGAACCTTGTCCGAACCGGACTGCAACGGCATGTGCAGCTGCGGGCAGACGTTGGGAGTGGTTGCCATCGCTTCGATGACGTCGTCGGTGAATTCTGCCGGGTGCGGCGATGTGAACCTCACCCGTTCGAGGCCGTCGATGTGTCCACATGCCTTCAAGAGGGAGGCGAAGGCTCCGCGATCGCGCGGTTGCTCCGGATCGGCGAACGACACGCCGTAGGCATTGACGTTCTGTCCGAGCAGGGTTACTTCCGAGACACCCTCGTCGACGAGTGCCTGCACCTCGGCCAGAATGTCGCCGGGACGTCGATCCACTTCCTTGCCACGCAGGGCCGGAACGATGCAGAACGTGCACGTGTTGTTGCAGCCCACCGAGATGGAAACCCAACCTGCATAAGCAGATTCGCGCTTGGCTGGCAGTGTCGACGGAAACGCCTCGAGTGCGTCGAGGATTTCGACCTCGGCGCGCTGATTGTGACGCGCACGGTCGAGCAGCGCGGGAAGCGAGCCGATGTTGTGAGTGCCGAAGACGACATCGACGAACGGTGCCTTCTTGACGACGGTGTCACGATCCTTCTGCGCCAGGCACCCACCGACCGCGATCTGCATGTCGGGGTTCGCCTCCTTGTTCGGGGCGAGCTGGCTGAGGTTGCCGTACAACTTGTTGTCCGCGTTCTCGCGGACCGCACACGTGTTGAAGACGACAAGATCAGGATCGGTTCCGGTCTCCGCCTTCGAATACCCGGCGTCCTCGAGCAGACCGGACAGTCGCTCGGAATCGTGGACGTTCATCTGACAGCCGTACGTCCGCACCTCGTAGGTGCGAACAGACTTCGCAGTCGGCTCCGGAACTGCAGTCGGCTCCGGAAGTGCAGGGGACATTTCGTCGATCAGTGACACGCTTCAGCCTAGCTCACGTCCACTACGACGTGTAATAACGCCCTGATAAACAGCCGAAACGCGACATAAACGTCGTCACAGTAAAATTTCCATTACATATGGCAAGAACCATGGCGAAATCACGGGCGTCGACGCAAACTACGCCTAAGGTTCTCGTTTATGACCCAAGCCGACGATGCGACGACGCCGACCACCTCCGGCGATTCCACATCCATGATTTCGATGACCTCGGTGAACAAACACTTCGGGGAACTTCACGTCCTGCAAGAGGTCAATCTCGAAGTACCCAAGGGCCAAGTGGTGATCGTCCTCGGTCCGTCGGGCTCCGGTAAGTCGACTCTGTGCCGCACCATCAATCGCCTGGAACCCATCGACTCGGGCACCATTGCCGTCGACGGCAAGACGCTCCCCGAGGAGGGCAAAGCACTTGCCGCACTTCGTGCCGACGTCGGGATGGTCTTTCAGTCCTTCAACCTGTTCGCACACAAGACGATCCTCGAGAACGTCATGCTCGCACCGATGAAGGTCCGCAAGGCGAAGAAGGACGAAGCCAAGAAGACGGCGCAGGCATTGCTCGAGCGCGTCGGTATCGCCAATCAGGCCGACAAGTACCCGGCGCAGCTTTCCGGCGGTCAGCAACAGCGTGTCGCCATCGCTCGCGCTCTTGCGATGCAGCCGAAGGTGATGTTGTTCGACGAGCCCACCTCCGCTCTCGACCCCGAGATGGTCAACGAGGTCCTCGACGTCATGACTTCCCTCGCCAAGGAAGGCATGACCATGCTCGTGGTCACGCACGAGATGGGATTCGCCCGCAAAGCCGGCGATCGTGTGCTGTTCATGGCTGACGGCCAGGTCGTCGAAGACACCACGCCCGAAGAGTTCTTCACCCATCCCAAGTCGGATCGGGCCAAGGACTTCCTCGGCAAGATCCTCACTCACTGATCACAGTCCCCTCCGACAGTCCTGTCCTCGTCCACAAGACAACTTGCTCGACTGCACCGTTCACCTCGGCTGCACCGTTCATCTCGACTGCACCGTTTGCATGTCGACAACTGAGAGGATCTTCATGAAGATCAATCGCTCCGTCCGTTTCGGAATCGGAATCATGGCTATCGCGTTCGCTGCCACGGCTTGTGGTGGAGGAGAAGAAAAGAGCGCATCGCAGAGTGCTGCCGACGGAACGCTCACCGTCGGTATCAAGTTCGATCAGCCCGGCCTCGGTCAGCGCAATCCGGACGGGACGTTCTCCGGCTTCGACGTCGAGGTAGCCCGGTACATCGCGAACGAACTCGGCGTGAAGCCCGAAGGAATCACCTTCAAGGAATCACCGTCAGCCCAACGCGAGACCCTGATCCAGAACGGCGAGGTCGACTACATTGTGGCCACCTACTCGATCACCGACGCACGCAAGGAAAAGGTCGGCTTTGCCGGTCCGTACTTCATCGCCGGCCAATCGTTGCTCGTTCGCTCCGACAACACCGACATCACCGGTCGCGATTCTCTCAGCGGCGGCAAGAAGCTCTGCTCGGTGACTGGCTCCACTCCGGCTCAGAAGGTCAAGGACTCCGTACCTGACGTCCAACTTCAGGAGTTCGACACCTACTCTGCTTGTGTCGAAGCACTGCGCAACGGCGCTGTCGACGCAGTCACCACCGATGACATCATCCTCGCTGGTTTTGCCGCACAGTACCCCGGCCAGTTGAAGGTCGTCGGAGAACCGTTCACAACGGAAAACTACGGCGTCGGCCTGGCCAAGGACGATTCCGAGACCCGCGGCAAGATCAACGACGCCATCGAGAAGATGATCTCCACCGGCGCATGGGAAGAAGCCTTCAACAACACCGTTGGCGCTTCGGGCTACCCCATCCCGGCGCCGCCCACCGTTGATCGTTACTGACCTGCTTTTTTCACCGTCAATCTCGCTGCGGCTCCCACTTCGGGAGCCGCAGCGCGTGACGCCACCAACGGAGATCCCGTGATCTGGGGAGACGGCAAGTGAACCTTCTGAGCAAGTACGGCGACCAGCTTCTGGAAGCCTTCTGGACCACGATCCAGCTGACATTTTTCTCCGCGATCGGCGCTGTCATCATCGGTGTGCTGATCGCGGCGATGCGCGTGTCACCGGTCCCGGTCGCCCGATTCCTGGGCGCCGCGTACGTGACCGTGTTCCGCAATACCCCCCTCACACTGATTCTGTTGTTCTGTCTGTTCGGTCTTTCGCAGACGCTCGGAGTCAACCTCGCCAAGTCGGATTCGCCGACTTTTCTGGTGGACAACAACTTCCGACTCGCCGTCCTCGGCCTCAGTGTCTACACCGCCGCGTTCGTGTGTGAGTCACTTCGATCGGGAATCAATACCGTTCCGGTCGGCCAGGCCGAAGCGGGCCGATCACTCGGTCTGTCGTTTGCACAAAATCTTCGGCTGATCGTCCTGCCTCAGGCATTTCGCGCGGTCACAGCACCGCTGGGTAGCGTGCTGATCGCACTGACCAAGAACTCGACCATCGCCGCGGTGATCGGCGTATCCGAAGCCTCAGCGCTGATGAAGAAGATGATCGAAAACGAAGCGGCGATCTTTGTCGTCGGTGGAATCTTCGCTGTCGGTTTCGTGATCCTGACACTTCCCATGGGCTTGATCTTCGGCAAGCTGAGCAAGCGATTCGAGGTTTCACGATGAGCAACCGCGCAACAGTCCTCTACGACGCGCCAGGTCCGAGAGCGCGAAATCTCTACCGATTCGCGTCCCTTGTCGTCGCTGCACTCATGGTCGCAATCGGTTACGTCATCTACCGCGCACTCGACGAAAAGGGCCAGCTGACAGCAGCGAAGTGGGATCCGTTCCTCGAATCCACGTCGTGGACAACGTATCTGATACCCGGCATCCGGGGAACGCTGATCGCGGCTGCGATGTCCATCGTCTTCGCGCTCATCCTCGGTTCTGCACTGGGTATCGGCCGACTCTCCGAGCACAACATCATTCGGAAGATTTGCGGCGTCATCGTCGAATTGTTCCGAGCAGTACCGGTTCTGATTCTGATGATCTTCTCGTATCAGGTGTTCGCCGAATACGAGGTCTTCAAGTCCAAGTACCTCGCACTCGCGGCAGTCGTCGTGGGTCTGACTCTGTACAACGGTTCTGTGATCGCCGAGATCGTCCGTGCCGGAATCAACTCACTCCCACGAGGGCAAAGTGAGGCCGCCAAGGCACTTGGTATGCGCAAGACGCAGATCATGGTGACGATCCTGCTCCCCCAGGCGGTTACCGCCATGCTCCCGGCCCTGATTTCACAGATGGTCGTGGCGTTGAAGGACTCCGCCCTCGGTTACCTGATCGGATATGTCGAGCTGGTGCGTCAGGCCCAACAGCTCGGCACCTTCTACGGAAACTTCCTGCCGGCGCTCATCGTGGTCGCCGCGATCATGATCGCTCTCAACTCGGCTCTGACCTTCCTGGCAACCAAGGTGGAGAAGCGCCTGCGGTCCGGGAAGCGAAAGGGCAAGGGCCCCATCGCGGCTCCGTCCGCCGACCCAGCTGTTTCGGTTCCGGGTATGGACCTGACCAAGCCGTGAATCAGATGGAGCCGTGAGTCGAATCCAGCCGCGTTAGCGTGAATACACAACAGGGCGGGGGTACCACCGAATTTCGGTGGTACCCCCGCCCTGTTGTTCTGAATGCTGCACTTCGCTACGAGTCGGTGACCGCCGCCATCTCGGCTTTGACCACCTCGTAGGACATCCCCGCTGAATATCCCTTGCGTGCCAGCATCGAGACCAGTCGACGCGTGGCCTTGTCGCGATCATCGACGGGCTTGTTCTTCAGCTTCCGCCGAACCAGCTCCGCTGCTCGCTCGCGTTCATCTTCCGGATCGATCTGTGACAACGCTTCGGAAGCGGTGTCCTGGTCGATTCCTTTGAGCCGCAACTCGACTGCAAGCGCACGCTTTCCCTTGCCCGAGTACGTATGCCGCGAATGAACCCACTGGTTCGCGAAGTCCGCGTCGTCGATCAACCCGATTTCTTGGAGTCGATCGAGGACCTTGGCAATGATCTCGGGCTCGAAGCCGCGCCCGCTCAGCTTTGTTTCCAGCTCGGAACGACTGCGCGCCCGGTCGGTCAGGAGGCGTAGGCAAGCATCTTTGGCCTGCGCCTCCGTCCCACCTTCTGCGCGTTGCGACGGCTTCTCGGATCGTTGACGGGATCGACGCCGAGGAGCGCCGTACTCTTCACGAGCATTCTCGCCGTTGTCACCGTCGTCGAAGCTCATGACTGAACTCAGAAGTCGGCGGGAGCTTCGTCGGTTGCAGTGACGTCAGCACCGATACCGAGCTTTTCCTTGATCTTCTTCTCGATCTCGTCGCGGATATCGGTGTTCTCCAGCAAGAACTTACGAGCATTTTCCTTGCCCTGACCCAACTGGTCACCTTCGTAGGTGTACCAGGAGCCGGACTTGCGGATGAACCCGTGCTCGACACCCATATCGATGAGCGAGCCTTCCTTGCTGATGCCCTGGCCGTAGAGAATATCGAACTCGGCCTGCTTGAACGGCGGCGCGACCTTGTTCTTGACGACCTTGACGCGAGTGCGGTTACCCACTGCGTCGGTACCGTCCTTGAGAGTTTCGATACGACGGATGTCGAGGCGGACCGAAGCGTAGAACTTCAGTGCCTTACCACCGGTGGTGGTTTCGGGAGAACCGAACATCACGCCGATCTTCTCGCGAAGCTGGTTGATGAAGATGACGGTGGTGCCCGAGTTGTTCATGGCACCGGTGATCTTGCGCAGCGCCTGACTCATCAGTCGAGCCTGCAAACCGACGTGGCTGTCACCCATCTCGCCTTCGATCTCGGCGCGAGGAACAAGAGCGGCCACGGAGTCGATCACGACGATGTCGAGGGCGCCTGAACGGATCAGCATGTCGGTGATTTCGAGGGCCTGCTCACCCGTGTCCGGCTGTGAGACCAGGAGTGCATCGGTGTCGACGCCCAGCTTGGCTGCATAGTCGGGATCGAGTGCGTGCTCCGCGTCGATGAACGCCGCGATGCCGCCGTTGGCCTGAGCATTGGCAACTGCGTGCAGTGCCACGGTGGTCTTACCCGAAGATTCCGGGCCGTAGATCTCGATGACGCGGCCACGCGGCAGTCCGCCGATACCCAGCGCGACGTCGAGCGCGATGGAACCGGTGGGAATGACGGCGATGGGCTGGCGGACACCCTCACCCAGGCGCATCACCGAACCCTTGCCGAAGTTCTTGTCGATCTGCGCCAACGCGAGGTCGAGTGCCTTGTCCCGATCAGGTGCCTGTGGTGCCATCGTGATCCCCATCCTTGTTTCAGTCTTCAGTGCCTGCCTGAGCAGACTCCGTCTCTTCAGCGCCTG
>NZ_JASHKY010000075.1:0-207 GCF_030056935.1 Rhodococcus sp. IEGM 1302
CTTCTCGTGCCGAGTTCAGAACTGCCGAAGAATCCACCGCAGTTCCGATGACGTATGCAATCAGGCTGTCACCGAAGACGGCATCGGTATGCAAGGTAACAACCGCGTCTGCAATTGAGTCGTGAGCGATCAATGCGGACTCGATCTCGCCCAGTTCGATACGTTGCCCACGCAACTTCACCTGGAAATCCGAACGACCGATGTACT
>NZ_JASHKY010000061.1:0-2171 GCF_030056935.1 Rhodococcus sp. IEGM 1302
ATCCGGCGGGCCCCCTTCGTCTAGCGGCCTAGGACGCCGCCCTTTCAAGGCGGTAGCGCGGGTTCGAATCCCGTAGGGGGTACGTTTTGCGAAAGCGAAACGATGCAGTATGGTTTGACCCGCACGACACGCTTTGAGATGCACAAATGCCAGGCCAGGACAGTGGTTTGGGAGCGGCTCGAAGATGTAGTACGGTTTCACAGCAAGGAAAAAGCAAGGCCCTGTGGCGCAGTTGGTTAGCGCGCCGCCCTGTCACGGCGGAGGTCGCGGGTTCGAGTCCCGTCAGGGTCGCAAAGCTTTGTTCTCAATCAATCGGTTGAGAACAAAGCAATGCGATAGGCATTCGGTTCGGGTGCCGTCCGGCCAGGTAGCTCAGTTGGTACGAGCGTCCGCCTGAAAAGCGGAAGGTCGCCGGTTCGATCCCGGCCCTGGCCACCATAATTCTTATCGAAAAGCTCCAATCTCATGTTCTTCGAACATAAGGTTGGAGCTTTTTCGTGTTCGGATGTCAGTCGCCG
Organism: Rhodococcus sp. IEGM 1302; assembly: GCF_030056935.1. Lineage (NCBI taxonomy): Bacteria > Bacillati > Actinomycetota > Actinomycetes > Mycobacteriales > Nocardiaceae > Rhodococcus > Rhodococcus sp. IEGM 1302. Next base: position 519 of record NZ_JASHKY010000061.1, read on the forward strand.
TCAACCACTCGGCCCGATCATCTCAGTTATGCGCATCCTTTGTCTCCGTGAATGTTTCCGGTCACCGGGAACGTGCTGGGCGTCACTCCACAGAGGACATCACTATTAGCCGATTGCGGCCGATCCGTGGCTGCGTCTACTGAAAGTGAGGTGGAATCTCCGTGTCGCACTCGAGATCTTGGCGCATCGGGAAAGTCAGCCGGGTCGCCGTCGCATTGTTCGGCACCGGGGTTCTGTTGGTGGGCTGCGCGAGCAACGGTGACGACAGCGGGACCGATACGACGACCGCGTCGGCGGACGTCGTGACCGGCATGGTCAACGAGCAGCCCGATCCGGGAACTGCGGTGGCCGGCGGGACCATGACGTACGGCGTACAGGTGCTCGTTCCCTCACTCGACCCGACGAAGACGGCCGCGCGCGGCGGTTCCGGCGGTGAGGCCTTCGCTGCTGTGTACGACGTCCTGATGAGTTACAACACTGCGAGCGGCGAGTTCGAGCCCAAGTTGGCTCAATCGCTCGAGACAGCTGACGACGGAGCCACCTGGACGCTGAAACTTCGCGACGGTGTGAAGTTCAGTGACGGCACCACCCTCGACGCCAACGCCGTGATCGCGAGCATCGATCGGTACAACGCGGGCAAGGGCAATGGCGCCGAACTGTGGCTGGCTTCGGTGGAATCGGCGCAGGCAAGCGGTCCGACGACAGTGGAATTCAAGCTGAAGACGCCGTGGATGCGTTTTCCGTCGATGCTCGCTCTCGGGCACGGGATGATCGTCGCCCCGAGTTCGCAGCAGGGCGACAAGTTCACCGCCGTCGGAGCCGGACCCTTCACCGAAGATGTCTTCACACCGAGCGTCGAGCGAATCTTCAAGGCCAACCCGTCCTACTACGGCGGCGCCCCCAAGCTGGACAAGTTGCGGATGGTTGCGCTCAACGGTCCGCAGGCCAATCTCGAATCATTGAACAGCGGTCAGCTCGATGTCGCCTACATTCGCGGCCTCACGTCGGCGATCAATTCCGCCAAGTCCGCTGGCTACCCCGGCTACATCGACGTGCTCAATGCCGGTAGTGCCGAGATTATCAACAACCGTGAGGGCCGACCGGGCTCGGATGTTCGCGTCCGTCAGGCTATCGGCTACGCGCTCGACACCACGTTGATCGATCAGCGAGTGGAAAACGGTGAGGGACTGCCGGGCTCGGAGTTGTTCGGTCCGACGTCTCAATGGCATGTAGACACACCGGGTATTGCCTACGACCCCGAAAAGTCGAAGGAACTTCTGAATCAGGCGAAGGCAGACGGGTACGACGGCAGCCTCGACTACGTCGTTCTCAGTGAGCCGAAGGACCACGCGATCGGCCTCGCCGTGCAGTCACTGTTGCAGGCCGTCGGGTTCGAGGTGAACTTGATCTTGGCCAACAACGCCGGCGACATCGTGCAGAACGTCTACGTCAAGCACGATTTCGACCTCGCGCACGCGGGCATCGGAATGTACGAGTCGATTCTCGATCTCGGATTGTTCTCCACGACCAACAGCACCTCGATGGCGAATACTGCTGGATATGCGAACCCGGCGATGGATCAGCTGATCGCAGATCTACAACAGGCCAAGGACAATTCGTCGACTCTTGCGATCATCGGCAAAATTCAGACGC
>NZ_JASHKY010000076.1:0-204 GCF_030056935.1 Rhodococcus sp. IEGM 1302
TACGTCATCGGAACTGCGGTGGATTCTTCGGCAGTTCTGAACTCGGCACGAGAAGCCCTTCCGTCGTACATGGTGCCGTCGCAGATCATGGTGCTGGATGCGTTTCCGCTGAATGCTTCGGGGAAGTTGGATCGGAAGTTGTTGCCGGCGCCGGTGTTCGAGGCTGCGGTGTTTAGGGCTCCGGTGACGGCGGTGGAGGAGATC
>NZ_JASHKY010000044.1:0-27828 GCF_030056935.1 Rhodococcus sp. IEGM 1302
TCGCTCCGTCGCCGATGACAACGCGCTGTTTCAGCGCATCAAGCAGGGCAGAGTTAAATGGGGCAGACATGCCGTCCAGAGTAGTGGGCGCACCGACAAGCTCTGGCCGTAGGCTGGGTGGGTGAGTCCAAGTGAGTTCCCCGTCACTCCCGACGGCCCGGTCGATTTCGATGATTCCGCGGCCTTCGAGAGCCCTGACGGCTTTGCCGTCGACAGCAGCGACCGCCTCGAGGGCGACATCCCTGTCCTACGTGATCCCATCCTCGTTGCAGCTTTCGAGGGCTGGAACGACGCCGGTGACGCAGCCAGCGGTGCGGTCGAACATCTCGAGCTGATCTGGGATGCCCAGCCGCTCGCCGAACTCGATTCAGAGGACTACTACGACTATCAGGTCAACCGCCCCACAGTCCGGCAGGTCGACGGTGTCACTCGCGAAATCGTTTGGCCGGCAACACGTTTGTCGGTCTGTTCGCCTCCTGGCAGCGAGAGCGACATCGTCCTGCTTCGCGGGATCGAGCCCAACATGCGGTGGCGCAGTTTCTGCGAGGATCTGCTCGAGCTGATCGACCAACTGAACGTCAAGACGGTCGTCATCCTCGGCGCCCTGCTCGCCGATACTCCGCACACCCGACCGGTCCCGGTGACGGGCACGGCCTACAGCAGTGAATCCGCCGCCCGATTCAACCTGGAACAGACGCGGTACGAAGGCCCGACGGGCATCACCGGGGTTCTTCAGGACGAGTGCGTTCGTGCTGGTGTACCCGCTATTTCGTTCTGGGCGGCGGTTCCGCACTACGTCTCGCAGCCACCCAACCCGAAGGCCACAGTGGCTCTCCTTCAACGAGTCGAGGATGTTCTCGACATCGAGGTCCCACTCGGGGAGCTCCCGGCTCAGTCGGAGGATTGGGAGGAAGCGGTCAACGAAATGACCGCGGACGACGAGGAAATCGGCGAATACGTGCGCACCCTGGAAGAACGGGGAGACGCCGAAACCGACATCAGCGAAGCAATCTCCAAGATCGACGGCGATGCCATCGCCGCGGAATTCGAGCGCTACCTCAGACGGCGAGGCCCCGGCAGCTTCGGACTGTGAGCAAGAACACTCCAGAAGAAGGCGGAAGTACACAGCGCCCACTGCGCCTCCGGCTTCAGCTGATCGCGCTGTACGCCGGCGGGTTCCTCGGCCCGTTCGGCGGCGGCGTGGTTGCTTCGATCCTTCCAGAGATCGGTGACGATCTAGGGGTCGGTCCGTCGGCGGCCGCCTCTTCCCTCACCGCGTACCTGCTCCCCTTCGCCGCTCTGATGTTGGTGTCGGGGACACTCGGGACGCGGTGGGGCAAGGTTCGGACGGTGCGCATCGCTTACGGCGTCTACGTCCTCGCGTCGTTGGCATGCTTCCTCGCCCCGACACTCGAGATCTTCCTTGCCGCCCGGGTACTGCAGGGCTCCGCGAACGCATTCACCACGCCGCTACTGCTTGCCTCGTTGGCGGCCGCAACACCGCAGGCACGGCTGGGTCGAGCCCTCGGAGCCTTCGGCGCTTTCCAGGCCGCAGGGCAGTCGTCGGCTCCGTTGATCGGCGGACTGGCGGCCGAATTCGACTGGCGTCTGGCCTTTCTCGTCATCGCAGTGGTCGCGGGCATTCTGGGAGCCGTCGGACTTCCGAAGTCCGAAGCACCGGCAGCGACCACTCCCGCCCGTCTCCGCGATGCATTACGCCCCGAAGTGCTCCGCATCGGTATCGCTGCATTGCTCGGCTGGGGCGCCCTCGGTGGACTGAGCTTCCTGCTCGCCTTCCGCTTCGAAGACGAGTTCGGGCTGTCCCCCACCGTCCGCGGCCTACTGCTCACCGTCTTCGGCGTGGCCGGCATCCTCTCGGCCCGGCGCATCGGAATCCTCATCGATCGCATCGGCGCACGCTCCTCCGTGATGATCGGCGCCCTGGGCGGAGCAGTTCTGGTCTCCGTAGTCGGCCTTGCCGGCTTGGTGCCGGTGATCGCGATCGCATGGTTTGTCGCAGGCGTCGCGAGCCAGTTCGTGCTGGTCGGCGTCAACGCGGCGGTCCTCGGATCCGCGGGGCCGAACCGTGGCGGCGCCGTGTCCGTCGTCCAAGCGATGCGCTTCGGCGGCGCCGCTCTTGCTCCCCTGGCCCTGACACCGATTTACGACTCTTCGCCTGCCGCGAGCTTCCTGATCCCCGCACTACTGCTCGCCGTCGTCGCTCCCCTGATCATGCCGAAGCAACGCTGATCGATCTCCGCAATTTCGAATGTGAAGTTGTGTAGGTAGTGAGTTTCTCGGCGAAAGCGACCACCGTTGTCGCGAGGCTGTCAGGGCGAACATTATTCGGAAAATCTTGTGTTTCCGTCGTCGACAGATATTGATACCATTGGAACATGAGCGAATCTGAGTCGGAACCGGAACGGCCGATCGACATTTTTCGGCGATCGGTTGCCGTCATCGAAGAAAATTTGCCTCCTACCTGGTCTTTGTCGACGCAGCGCTCCCCCGACCTGTCCGAGGCGCCACTCCGACTCGACCTCCGCTCCCCTGACGGCTCGGTGGCCAAATTCGGCGTGTACGCCGCTCACGGTGTCCTGAGCAGCGACGTTCCCGGTATCGCCGATCGCTTCCCCACCGGTCAATCGGGCTTCGTGTGCGCAAAATATCTGTCCGAGCCGGTTCGCCGGCAGCTCGATTCCCACGCGATCTCGTACGCAGACGCCACGGGCAACGTGTCGTTGACCGCTGATCGACCCGCCGTCTGGGTGCGTGGACGCGGAGCCGACGCCGATCCGTGGCGGGGGCCCGGACGTCCTTCCGGACAGTTGACGGGCGATCCGTCAGCTCGCGTCGTGCGTGCGCTTGCCGATTTCGCGGCGCCACTGGCGATCACTGCCTTGGTGCGCCTGGCCGGTGCGTCGACGGGAGCAACCTATCGGGTGGTTCAGACACTGTCGGATCGTGAACTGGTGACCAGGCTCCCCCGCGGTGGGATCGGTGACGTCCGCTGGCCGAAGATGCTTCGTGAATGGGCGGCTGAGGCCGGGGCCAAAGCGCCGACGCCTCACGGCTTTCACGCGCCGGACGGGTTGGAAGCACTCTTCGATCAACTGCGTCAGCTCAGCGGTCACATCTACGCCGGTACCGCCTCGGTGGCCGCCGCACCCTTTGCTCGGTACGCGCCCACTCGACGTGCCCACTTCCATGCCGACAACGTCGATCAGTTCGCCGACGCTCTCGGACTACGGCGGGTGGAATCCGGCGGTGACGTGTGGATCACCGCTCCCCTCTCACCGTCTGCCTTCGACCGATTGCTCACCCGCGACGGCATCCGCATCGTCGCCCCCAGCCAAGCGTTCGCCGATCTGCTGGTCGGCCCGGACTCCGACGAGGCGGCGGCCGAGCACCTGCTCACATGGATGATCGAGAACGAATCGCAGTGGCGACGCGCCGCATCCCCTGCTACGGATCGCCCGTAGGAAAAAGAGGGGGCGTCTCTCGCCTACCCTGTCATGGTGGAAGAAACGAGTGCGCCCGATTACGCCGCGTACGCCGACACCAATCGACTGAAGCTGTTTTCGTTCACGATCGCGGAAAAACGGGCCGAGTACCTCTGGGTACTTCGTGCCTTCGACCATGCTCGCGCCAACTACACCGTCCTGCTGCATGCCGGAGCCGTCGCGCACATCCTCGAGAAGATCGGTGGATCGGATCCGGCGGCCGATCTGTCGGCAGCAGAGGTCACTCCCCTGTTGGATCAGCTCCACGTGTGGGAGATCCTCGAGCGCAGCTACGACGGCACCCGCGCGGCCACGCTGGCCGAGTACCGCAATCGCCACTTCGTCTACCAGTTCGGTCAGGCCGGATACCAGGTCTATCGATCAGTCGAAGACGTTCTCGCCGCACGCCTGGACTCGGCGTCGCTCTCGCGTCTCGCTCTGCCGGACCTGCTCGCAGACATGTCCGAACTCGCCGAGGCCAACCGAAGCTCCGACGGCGATCTGATCTTCCGCAAGCTCAAGCGCCTCGACTCGACACTCTCCGACATGGCCGATCGAGCCGCGCACTTCTATCTGACCCTCGGGGACCTCGTACGGACCACGGAGATCACTCCGCAGGCTTTCCTCACGCACAAGGACGCTCTGCTCACGCACATGCGGGAGTTCAGCTCCGATCTGGCGCGCTACGCCCCCAAGCTCAAGGAAGCGATCGAGCACGTCGAATCCACCGGGGTCGATCGCATGATCCGCCTCGCCGCCGCCAGTGACGAACGGGTGTTCGTCCCGATCACCGAACGCGAAGACGACTGGGCTGCACGTTGGCGAGGATTGACCGCCTGGTTCGTCTCCGCGGAATCGGGGATCAGCGAGTCCGAGCGTCTACGTGAGGGCACGATGAGCGCGATCGCCGCGGTTCTGGCGCTCCTTCGCCGCGTCACGGAAACCCGTCGCGGCGGCGTCAGCCGTGAGAGCCAGCTCCGGCACCTCGCCGGCTGGTTCGCCGCCACGCCGTCCGAAGACGCAGCTCATGCTCTGTTCCAGGCAGTGTTCGACCTCGGTCGTCCACGCCATCTCTCGATGGTGCATCCGGACGCCGACATCATTTCTCACTCACGCTCGTGGTGGGAGGCACCGCCGGTCGAGATCGCGCGAACACTCGCCGAAACCGGCCGCCCGCCCTCACCCGGCTTGCCGAGCAAGGTCGCCCGCAACGACGGCAGCATCCGCCGCCTGCGCGAAGAGCAGTTGGCGGCGCAACGTACGCGCAGTGCCGCGGCGCAATCCCTCGCGTCGAACGGTGTTTATCAGCGCGAACTCAACGAGCAGGAGACCGAAGTTTTGCTGAGTCTGCTCAATGCAGCACTGACCGCGCGCGTTCCGGTGGTGGGACGCGTCAAGAGCTCCACCGGTAGCGAGAACGGGGTGAAGCTGACACTCAGTCCCTCGGACGGTTCGACCACCATCAAGACCGCCCGCGGGCGTATGCACCTCGACGGCATCGAGGTCAGTGTTCGATGAGAGCTCGCGAGATCACGCCCCTTGCCCTCGATTCGTATCAACGCGCGGCGCGAGTGATCCTGTCCAACCACCTGATCACCTCGACGTACCCGGATCGAATTGCGTTGCCGCTCTTGCGCCGTTGGGCCACCGAGCTGCGTGACGACCTACTCGAACTGTTCGGCTACCGCCTCGAGGTGACGGAGACCACCGCGCGCCTGTTCACGGTGTCGGATCGACTCAACCCGTCGGCACCGGCCAGAACTGCCTCCGAGCGAACCTTCGATCGCACGCGCTACGCCTACCTGGCGTTGTGCCTGGCCGCATTGGGCCGCGCCGGAAACCAGATCACGTTGTCGGAGTTGGCCGATCACGTCGCGGCCGACGCCGCGCAGGTCGACGGCGTCGAACTCTCCACCGATCGTGCGTCCGACCGCGACGCCTTCGTCGACGCAGTGGGCTGGCTCGGAGTCAGAGGCGCCATCGCCCTCGCCGACGGTGACGCAAACGGCTGGGCGTCCAATCCCGAAGCGGGAGAAGCGCTCTACGACATCGACCGTTCCGTCGTCGTAGCGCTGTTCCGTCCACCGCGCGCCCTGCAGCACCTTCACTCCATCCGCGGACTCCTGGCGGTCGAGACCTCGAGCGCCTCCGAGGACGACGGAATTCCCGTGGACGCGAAAGAGATCGGACGCCGAGTACGTCGGGCACTCGTCGAGCGCCCGGTCGTACTGGCCGGTGAACTCGATCAGCACGAATTGATCGCGTTGGCGCAGCCCAAGACCGCGTCGGAAGTCGAACTACTGACGGGGTTGGTGGCCGAGCGCCGCGCCGAGGGAATCGCGATGATCGATCCCACCGGCCGACTCTCCGACGTCCGCTTCCCGAGCACCGGAACGATCGCTCAGGTGGCACTTCTCCTGGCCGGCGAGATTGCCGACCGCGTACTCGACGTCGACGCTCCCGAACTGCCGATACTTCCGATCCCGCACGTGTCGGACGATCACCTGATCGAACAACTCGATGCCGCCATCCCCGAGGCCGGGATCTTCGAGGACCTCGCCGACGAGGACGACGACTTCGTGCTGCCCGCCGGCGAACCGGCCGAGCCACCCCCACCCGTCACGTACCCGAAAATCGACGACGACTGGCTCGCTGACAAGGTCACCGAGTTGGTGGACCAGTTCGGGCGAACTTTCGCGGCGCAGTGGCAGGCCGATCACAACGGGCTGCGCAAGCAGGCGCTCGGGTTGCTGCAACGTCTGCGCCTGACGCATGCGGTCGACGGCGGCGTACTGGTGTTGCCCGTCCTTGCCCGGTACCGCGACGTCGTGGTCTCCGTGCGCGAACGCGATCCTCAGATCGACTTCGCGGTGGACAACTCCGCACCGGATCCGGTCGACGAATTCGGCCCCGAACCTTCCCCCAACGGCGAACTATCAGAGGTAGAGAACGTATGAGCAACGCCCGCTTCCGACCTACTCGGGCTGGAATCATCAACCTCTGGGATTACCGAGACCAAGAGTTCTCGTTCGCCGACGGTCGACTGGTTCTGCGGGGACCCAACGGATCCGGCAAGACCAAGGCCCTCGAGGTCCTGTTCCCGTTCGTCTTCGACGGCCGCATCGAACCGCGGCGCCTCAACCCGTTCGCCGGTGAAGAGCGCACGATGAAGTCCAACCTGCTCTACCGGGGCCAGGACAGCGCGCACTCCTACGTGTGGATGGAGTTCTGCCGCGGCTCCCTCGAAGATCCCGAGTCGGTGACCGTGGGAATCGGAATGCGGGCAACCCGAACCAACGACAAGGTCACCCGCTGGTACTTCGTCGCCGACGGCCGCGTCGGAGTCGACTTCTCGCTGATCGGCAACGACGATCGTCCTCTCACCAAGAAGCAGTTGGCCGAACAACTCGGCAGCGATTCCATCACCGACCGTCCCCTCGACTACCGCACAGCCATCGACGCGCGAATGTTCGGTCTCGGAGTGCAGCGCTACGACCAGCTGATCAATCTCATTCTCACGCTTCGCCGTCCCCAGCTCGCGAAGAACCTCGACCCGAAGGGCCTTTCGCAGGCACTCACCGACGGTCTCCGTCCACTCGACGATCAGTTGGTCCTCGAAGCTGCGCGTTCGTTCAGCGACATGGAGGAAGTCGGCCGCGCGCTCGAGGGGCTCGCGGCCGCCGATCAGGCAGCCCAGAGTTTCATCGGGGTCTACACCAAGTACCTGCGTCAGCAGTCTCGCGGAGAGATCGAACAGGTCAGCACCCGCCTCGCAGCGGTCACCAGAGGTGTTGCCGCCATGGACGAGTCGTCGCTCGCCCAGACCCGCAGCCGTGAGGCGCGGGCAGCAGCCGAGGAGCGCTTCAACCAGGCCGAGCAGGCACTCGAGAACGCGCGCGCCAATGTCGAAGCACTGCAACGCTCGAGCGCGTACGAAGGCAAACAGCAACTCGACGACCTCGCCCAGGCCGTCGCGACGCTCAAGCTCTCGACCGAGCAGCAGGCAGACAAGTCCCGGAAAGCGCAGGCCGCACTCGCTCAACGCGGCGACGAAGCCGACAAGGCTGCATCGTCAGTCAAGCGTGCGGCCGAAGCACTCTCGCGCGCCGAGGACGAACTTCAGGCAGCAGCCGAGGACGCCGGCATCGTCTGGACTCCCCTGCCCGACGGCTCACGCAGTGACCAGATCACGGCAGCCGTCCGTGGCCATGCCGAGGAGCGTGACGGTGACGTACGCGTCGTCCGCACCGCACTGGCGACCGTCGAGAAGGCGGCGACCGAACGAACCCGGGCCGAAAACAGCTCTCGCCGTGGACAAGAGCTGCTCGAAGCGTCCAAGGCCGCGGTACTCGAGGGCGAAGCTGCCGTGGAACTCGCACGCAGTCAGTGCGCCAGCGGGCTGCGCGCGTGGTGGACCGATCACTCCTCCCTGTTTTCGGCTGTCGGCGCCGACACGTCGCTGTTCGAAGCTCTCGACGCGGCGCTCGCCGAGGTCGGCGACGAAGACGCTCCGGCGCTGTCCGCAGTTCTCGCCGAGCACACCGTGGCCGGCACCGAGACGCTGCGCGAGCGTCGACGTGAGGCCGAAGCTGAAATATCTGCATCACACGCCTCCATCGCGGCTCTCAAATCCGAGCGCAAGGCCGTCTCCGCGGAACACGACGACGCTCCGCCTGCCTTCCACGCACGCTCCGACAACCGCAGTGAACTGGGTGGTGCACCGCTATGGCAGTTGGTGCGCTTCGCCGATTCCGTCGAACCAGACGTGGCCACGGGAATCGAATCCGCACTCCAGGCGGCAAATCTGCTCGACGGCTGGGTCTGCCCGGACGAGAAGATTCCCGAGCACGTCAGCGAGCAGTTCCTGACGGCTCTGCCCGTCAAGCAGCGTCCGAAGGGACGAACGCTGGCCGACGTCCTCGAGGTCGAAGGCAATGCCGACGTACCCGACGCTCGGGTACAGGACATTCTCGCGTCGATCAGTCTCGTCGAGGCGCCGGGCGACTCCGACGCAAGCGTCGCGATCGGCGTCGACGGCCGCTTCTGGCAGGGCGTCGCGCGTGGCCGGCACGTCAAGGCCGACGCCGAGTACATCGGCACCACAGCACGGGCGCGTCGACGCGAGGCTCGGATCACCGAGATCGACGCGGCTCTGGAAGAACTTGCCGCGGCAGTCGATACGGCCATGGCACTGGTGGCGCAGACCAACGAGCAACTGAGCCGGATCAACTCTGCGGCAAAGGAATTGCCGAAGACAGGTTCGATCCTGCGCGCACTCAAGACGGTCACCGAATCCGCCGGCGCACTCCGTACTCGTTCGGAGGCCACGGAAACGGCACAACGAGAACTCGATGCGGCGATCGCTGATCTCGCGGCGAAGGAAAAGCAACTCCGAGCGACGGCGTCGCAGCACCGGACGCCGCATATCGGCCGTGAACTCGACTCCCTCGCGGCGGCGATCCGTCATTTCGAGAAGCAGGGGGAACTGGCGCTGCGCTGCCGACGGGAGCATGCCAAGGAAGTCGAACTCGAACGCGAGTCTCGCGACCGTCTCGACGAATCACGCGCCAATGCGGAGGAATTCGCCGAGGAAGCCGCCATCGCCGAGGAGAGTCTGCTCCAGCAGGTGCAGCGTCTCGAGACGCTGCGCGACACCCTCGGTGCCAGCGCCGAGCAGATCGACCTGGACCTGGCAAAAGCCCGCGCGAAGATCGAAGAATGCAAGGTCGAACAGCGTGCGGCGCGAAAGGCATACGACGCCGCCGTCCTCCAGATCGGCACGGCGGAGGGTGCGTACAACACCGCCGTGGAGACCTTGCGTCACACCCTGACCGAAACCCGCAGTGATGCAGAGCGACTCGCACCCTACGCGCGCCCGGACCTTCTCGAGTTGTTGGGCGTCAAGGAACATCTGAGCTGGCCGGCAAGTTCAGCGGCGTGGATGAGCCCCGATCAGTTGGTCTACCGCATCCAGAACGAAGATCGCAGCGAGGACGCAGCCCACCCGCCCGTCCTCCCCGAAGACGTCGACAAGTTGTACCGAGCGCTCGAGGCTGCGACCTCGGCAGTCCGAGTCACCGACGGAGCCCGCAAGGCAACCCGCACGGCACTGACCTCGGCGTTGCAGGACTTCGACGCGCAACTCGCAGCGGCCGGACAGGACTACCGTCTGCAGTGGGATGCACCGGATGGGCTGACCGTCGTACGAGTCCAGGACGATCAGGGCTATTCGTCGATCGGCGAGTTCGCAACGCGGATCCACGACGCTCGCGGCGATCAGGAGCAGTTGCTCACCGAATCCGAGCGTCGCATTCTCGAAGATGCCCTGTTGACGGGATTGGCCCAGCAGATCCACGAGCGCACGGTCGACGCACGCGAGTTGATCGCACAGATGGGCACCGAGATGCGTGAGCGGCGGATGTCCTCAGGCAATACCATCGGCGTTCACTGGGTGCTCGCCGACAACCTCGACGACAGCTCGCGGGCAATCTCCAAGCTGCTGGATCGAGACGCGTCGGCCCTCGGCGTCGATGAACTAGCTACTCTGCGAGCACATTTCGCGACGCAGATCCGTACCGCCCGCGCGGCGCACCCCGAACGCTCGTACCCGGAGATTCTGTCCTCGGCGCTCGACTACCGTCAATGGCGCGTGTTCTCGTTCACCCTCATCAGCGGTGAGGGCAAGGAAGACCGTCTTACCGTCGCGCGGCACAGCGCGCTGTCCGGTGGCGAGCAGTCCGTCTCGCTGCACCTTCCTTTGTTCGCCGCGGCGCACGTCATGTTGGACTCGGCCGACCCGCACGCCCCGCGTCTGCTGGCACTCGACGAGGCCTTCGCCGGTGTCGACGACAACGGTCGCAGCGAGCTTCTCGGCTTGAGCGTTCAGTTCGACCTGGACCTCTTCATGACCGGCTACGACCTGTGGATCACGTACGCAGACGTCCCCGGCTGTGCGCACTACGACCTCGCGCACTCCACGGCCGAACAAGCGGTCAGCGCCGCGCTGCTGGTCTGGTCGAACGGTGAGCTGCTTGCCGAGCACGACGGAACGGATCTGGCGAGGGCATTGGGCTCGCCGCTACGGCGCCGGGTGCCGACACCCGCCGAAGGTGCGTTGGACTACGCCTAGAAACTGCTGTGCGCCTTTATTAACCGCGGGCGGTTAATAAAGGCGCACAGCAGGGGTTCAGCGAAGCGAAATACCCAGTAGGGCGTCGACGGCATCGGCGAACTCGCCGGGTGCCTGCGTGTCGGATCCGCCGCCCTCGATGGCGCGGCGGGCCCAACCGTCGAGCGCGTCGAGCGCCTTCGGGGTGTCGAGATCGTCGGCCAGGTGCTGACGCAAACGCGCAACAGTGTCAATGGCAGACGGCGCAGAACCGAGAGCTGCTGCCTCGCGCCACACCTTCAGGCGCGACTGAGCATCCGCGAGGACCTGATCGGTCCACGCGCGATCCTGGCGGTAGTGGCCGGACAGAAGTCCGAGACGGATTGCCGCTGGGTCCACCCCCTCGCCGCGCAGCTTGGAGACGAAGACCAGGTTTCCGCGACTCTTCGACATCTTCTCGCCGTCGAGACCGATCATGCCGGTGTGCACATAGTGCCGCGCGAATCGGCGATCACCCGTTGCCGATTCGGCATGCGCAGCCGAGAACTCGTGGTGCGGGAAGATCAGATCGCTGCCACCGCCCTGGACGTCGAAGCCGGAGCCGATGCGGTTGAGTGCAATGGCCGCGCATTCGATGTGCCAGCCGGGGCGACCCGGTCCGAAGGGTGAGGGCCACGAGGGCTCGCCCGGACGCTCCGCACGCCAGACAAGTGCGTCGAGCGGATTGCGCTTTCCGACGCGATCGGGATCTCCGCCGCGTTCGGCAAAGAACTTCTCCATCGTCGCGCGGTCGTAGCCCGACTCGTAGCCGAACTGCTCGGTCGCGTCGGCACGGAAGTAGACGTCGGGGAACTCCGCGTCGTCGACGATGTACGCGGCACCGGACGCCACGAACTTCTCCACCAACTCGACTACTTCGTTCACCGATTCGACGGCGCCGATGTAGTCCTTCGGCGGAAGCACACGCAGCGCTTCCATGTCCTCGCGGAAGAGTGCCGTCTCACGCATGCCGAGGACGATCCAGTCCTCGCCGTCGCGATTGGCTCGCTCGAACAGCGGGTCGTCCACGTCGGTCACGTTCTGGACGTAGTGGACATCGTGTCCGGCGTCGCGCCAGATGCGGTTCACGAGGTCGAACGTGAGGTACGTGGCCGCGTGGCCGAGGTGGGTGGCGTCGTACGGGGTGATGCCGCAGACGTACATCGTCGCCTTCTCGCCCGGGGTGACGGGGCGAACCTGACGGTCGGCTGTGTCGTACAGCCGCAACGGCGGCCCCTGACCGGGAACGGACGGGAGTGCGGTATCGGACCAAGACTGCATGCTGCCGAGCCTAGTGGAGACTGCTCTGAGGCTGGGAAGGTGCTGGCTGATCCTGCTCTGGTTCGGGCGTCGACGCGAGCTTGCTCGGCCACCAGATCTTCTGACCGATGTCGTAGGTCAAGGCCGGGACCAGCAAGGATCGGACGATCAGAGCGTCGAGCAGGACACCGAACGCCACGATGAACGCGATCTGGGCGAGGAACAACAGAGGGATCACCGCCAACGCCGAGAAGGTTGCTGCCAGAACAACTCCGGCAGATGTGATCACCCCGCCGGTCACCGTGAGTCCCCGCAGAGCGCCCGCCCTGGTGCCGATCTTCAGCGCTTCCTCACGCACCCTCGTCATGAGGAAGATGTTGTAGTCGATTCCCAGAGCCACGAGGAACACGAACGCAAAGAGCGGGACCACCGGATCCGCGCCGGGGAAACCGAAGATGTGGTCGAACACCAGCGACGAAATGCCCAGTGTCGCAGCAAACGAGAGCACAACGGTGCCCATGAGAAGCAGCGGTGCGAGAAGCGAACGCAGCAAGAGCGAGAGAATCACGAACACCACGATGATCACCACGGGAATGATGAGTGTCCGGTCCCGTGTCGAGGTGGTCTTCGTGTCGAGGTCGGTCGCAGTGACGCCACCGACCAATGCGTCGGCGCCCTCCACTGAGTGAACTGCATCACGCAGTCGCACGATGGTGTCTTCGGCCTCGAGCGAGTCGGCAGCGTCAGTCAACGTCGCCTGCAGGGAGACTCGCCCGTCGACGACCAGTGGGGCTCCCCCGTTCTGCACGACGCTCACGTCGCTGACACCCTCGACGCGACTGGCTGCCGCAACGGCATCCACTTGGTCTGCATTCGCGATGACCACGGCCGGTGAACCCGAACCCGCGTCGAAGTGCTCGCCGAGAATCTCCTGGCCTGCAACCGAATCGACATCGAGCAAGAAGATGTCGGACGACGAGACACCGCTGGCTTTGAACTGCGGCATCATCATCGCGAAGATCACCAGCACCAGAGTCGACGCCACCCAGAAGCGGCGCGGATGCCTACCGATTCGAGCAGCGAGCCCGGCCCAGAACCGGTGATCGTTCGCCTCGTCGTGGTGCTCGCGGTCTGCATCGAACTTCGGCTTGGTCGGCCAGTACGCCGTCCTCCCGAACAGAACCAGGACAGCAGGTAGGAAGGTCATCGATGCGAGGAAGGACGCGGCGATACCGATGGCGGCCACCGGACCGAGTCCGCGGTTCGAGTTCAGGTCGGAGAGCAACAGGCACAGAACGCCCGCGATGACCGTTCCTGCAGACGCTGCGACAGGTTCGAGCGTCGCGCGCCACGCAGTGCGCATTGCTGCGTACTTGTCCTTCTCGATCCGCAATTCTTCCCGGTAACGAGAGACCAGCAGTAGCGCGTAGTCGGTGGCGGCACCGAACACGAGGATGAACAGGATGCCCTGGCTCTGACCGTTCAGTGCGATGACGTCCGCGTCCGCGAGCAGATACACGAGCAAGCTCGACAATCCGAGTGCGAAGATCGCCGAGAAGATCACCACGAACGGCAGGATCGGGCTTCGGTAAACGATGATCAGGATCACGATCACGACGGATCCGGCTACCAACAACAGCAATCCGTCGATACCGGCGAATGCTGCCGACAGATCCGCAACCTGCCCAGCGGGGCCCGTGACCTTGACTGTCAGTCCGTCAGGGCTCGACTCCAGCGCCGCGCGCAGCGCTTTCACGCTGTCCTTGACTTCGAGGGTGCTGTCGACCGGCAGGAACATCTGGAGTGCCTGGCCGTCGGCCGACGGGATCGGCGGCGATGAGGCGTCGCCGAATCCTTCGGTACCGACAAACGAATCGACGGTCTGGGAAAGGAAGGTGGAGTCGGCGGGCTCGAGGCCACCCGGTCGTTCCGCCACGATGATGGCCGGCACGAAGCGCGTGTCCGTGAAGCTCTCTTGAAGCTTTGCCACCTCGGTCGCTTCGGCCGACGCGGGCAGGAACGACGTGTTGTCGTTCTGCTGCACCGTGCTGAGCTTTCCGGCGAACGGACCGCCGAATCCTCCGATTGCCAGCCAGCCGATCACGAGGAGAGCTGGCACAATCCATCGAAGGCGACGAACAGGACGATTTTGTACTGGTGTGCTCACTGGGTCTCCAGGGATCGGCAGCAGAGGACTTGCCGACTATTTTGTTCAGCATGCTGAGTAATTGCAAACGGAAGGCAGAAAAATGAGCAGCGACGGCCTGGACGACTGGCCCACCGGCCGGCTGTTGTCCACCGCTGCACGCCTGGTGGAGCACTCGTGGGAGAAGGTCTTGCGGTCTCAGGACATGACGCACGCGGGCCTGATCGTGCTCCACTCGATCGCCGGTGGGGCGGCGTCTCAACGCGACATCGCGAAGAACGCCCGAGTCACCGATCAGACGATGAGCCGCACGATCGACCGTCTCGAACGAGCGGGTTACGTCACTCGTGACACCGATCCGAGGGACGAGCGTCGGCGCGTGATCGCGATAACCGACGCCGGAAGACTGACGTACGAGCGACTACTGACGCTCGAGAAAGAAGATGCGGCGTTGACCGTCGGCGTCGGGGATGTCGCCGCGCTGCGCGAACAACTACTGCGATTGGTTCGCTCACCCGGATTGAAGACGGCAACTCGCGAACAGCAGGAAACGTCTCGCGACTAGAAGGCCGGCCAGGGAATCGTTCGATGGCCGTTCGGCTCAGGCATCACAGCGGACTCGGCGAACTGCATCGCCCGCACCGCCAAGGCCACGATTTCCTCTTCGGTGATCAGTTCGGACAACTCGTCGCCGAGATCCCCGTCGAGAGTTGTCGCGAATTCGGCGACGTCGGCGATCAAAGCACCGGGTACGGGCTGCCCGGCCCACCCCCACAACACGGTCCGCAGCTTGTTCTCCGAGTGAAGACAGATTCCGTGATCAACGCCGTACACCGAGCCGTCGACGCCTTCGAGGGCGTGACCACCTTTGCGGTCGGCGTTGTTGATGAGGACGTCCAGAACGGCCATTCGCTGCAGCCGTGGATCGTCCGCATGGATCAGGGAGACTGGTTCACCCTCCGAGTCGAAGGCCTGTAGGACCTCGAACCACCCCGGCGGAACATTGCCGGGACTGCACAGGTCCACCATCTCGAGTCCGCCAGATCCATCCGCGCGGCGATCGACGGTGTCGATCCATCGCTGCACCATGCCTGGACCGAAAGGGCCGTCCCGCAACACTGTTCGCGGAATCACTCCCCAACCCAGCGCCTCGGACACGCGGTACGACGCGACCTCACGCCCCGCCAGAGTGCCGTCCGGGAAATCCCACAGTGGGCGTTCACCCCGGACCGGCTTGTAGACCACGCGGGTGGACTTCTCCCCCAGAGTTGACTCACATACCAGCGTGGCGTTGCTCGCCGTGGTGATCTGACCGATCAGAGTCAGATCACCCTCGAGCAGCACGTCCGGCACACCAGGTTCGGACACGACGTCAGACCTCGTCGTCGTCTGCGTCGTCGATCGCGAAACCGAAGGACTCGCCGCGTCGGTACCCATTGGTGCGGATGCAGACGTGCCCCTCGGGCGCCAACGGTTCACCACACAGCGGGCACGGCGCGCGTCCCGCCGCGATGACGCGTTCGGACCGCAGCGAAAACTCGCGCGCTTGCTCCGGAGTCAGGAACACACGGACCGCGTCCGGACCGTCGTCGGCGTCGTCGAGGACAACCGATTCGTCGAACTCCGTCTCGCTGACGGCAAGCAGCTCCACGACGACCGCCCCGGCATCGGCGTCCCAACCGAGCCCCATCGTGCCGACCCGGAACTCCGCGTCGAGCGGTGTGACCAGCGGGCTGAGGTCGGAGACGTCGTCGGCTTGTGGCGGAACCTCGGTTCCGAAGCGTCGATGTACCTCTTCGAGGAGTAAGCCCATGCGATCGGCGAGGACCTGAACCTGCTGCTTCTCGAGCAGCACACTCACCACCCGTGATTCGTGCACGGCCTGGAGATAGAAAGACCTGTCACCGGGTTCGCCCACCGTTCCTGCGACAAATCGGTCAGGAGTGCGAAATACGTGAATCGCGCGCGACATTGCACCTCCTCGAGTTCGAGCAGAACATCACTGAATACCCATTATCCGTCACAGCTCACGCACCGACCTCTCCGCCGGGGACGGACTCCTGCGCGGGAGCCGAACCGTTGGTCGCGGCCTTCGCCGCACCGATCGCGGCGAGTACGTCTCCGGTGTCGTTGACGCGAAGAACGAACGGCAGTGTCGCCGTGTAGCGAATCACACTGACCGAGGCGGGCTCGGCGACGATGCGCTGGAACGAATCGAGGTGCATCGCAAACGCGTCGGCGAGAACCGATTTGATGACGTCACCGTGCGTGCACGCGATCCAGACGACGTCCTTGCCGTGTTCTTCGGCCAGCCGTGCGTCGTGCTCTCGGATCGCGGCAACGGCTCGCGCCTGTACCTGGGCCAGCCCTTCACCGCCGGGAAACACTGCACCGGAAGCGTGGCGCTGCACCACTTTCCAGAGCGGTTCTTCCAAGAGTTCCTTGAGCGGGCGACCCGTCCAGTCGCCGTAATCGACCTCGATGAGGCGATCCTCGACCACCGGCGTCAGACCACGGTCGACGGCAATGGGGCCGACCGTCTGCTCACACCGCAACAGCGGCGAGCGGACGATCTCCGCGATGTCCAGACCGACCAGCCGATCGACGACGCCTTCGGCCTGTTTCCGGCCGTGGTCGTCGAGTTCCACACCCGGCGTTCGACCGGCCAGGGTATGGGCAGTGTTGGACGTCGACCGCCCGTGCCGCAGTAGGACAACTGTCATTCCACAACCCTAATGGGGCGGTGGCCGCACGGACGGGTGGTCGACGTCGAAACGGGCCCTATGTCGCGGACACGACCCCTGTGGCCAGCAACGCAAGGACGACTACGCCGAGAGCGATTCTGTATCCGACGAACCAGTACATGGAGTGATCGACAACAAATCGAAGCAGCCAGGCGATCGCTGCGTAACCGACCGCGAAGGCGATGACGGTTGCCACCAGCAACTGCGGACCGCTCGCGTTCAGACCCTCACCAGCCGGCTCGAAGGCATCCGGGAGGCTGAACAAACCGGAGGCGAGAACTGCCGGAATCGCCAACAGGAACGAGTAACGGGCTGCGGCCTCACGGGTGAGTCCGAGGAAAAGGCCGGCACTGATCGTGCCACCCGAACGTGAGACACCCGGGATGAGCGCGAGCGCCTGAGCCGAACCCATGATGATGCCGTCGCGCGCTGTGAGCGATTCGATCGGGCGCGTCTTGCGTCCGTAGTACTCGGCAGCAGCAATGACGAGCGCGAACACGATCAGCATCGTGGCAATCAGCCACAGATTGCGTGCGCCGGTACGGATCTGGTCTTTGAAGAAGAACCCGAGGATGCCGACCGGGATGGTGCCGATGATGACGTACCAGCCCATCCGGTAATCGAGATCGCCCCGGTGCTCGGCATTGAACACACCTCGGAACCAGGCAGTGATGATCCTCACGATGTCGCGTGCGAAGTAGATCAGGACCGCCAACTCGGTGCCGAGCTGCGTCACCGCGGTGAACGACGCGCCGGCGTCACTGCCGAAGAATATCTCCGACACGATTCGCAAATGTCCGGAAGACGAGATGGGCAGGAACTCGGTCAAGCCCTGCACGAGGCCCAGGATCACGGCCTGGAGCCAGGTCATCGCTTCGCCCATCACTCACCGATCCCGGCTGATTCGAATGGGGTTACTGCACACAGGTTTCGTGTGTCGGGTTCACGTTTCACCGGCGCCACGCTACCGGGGCCCACGGCGCCGCGCCGCGCCCGGCACGTCCGTGTCCGAATACCCCGACTCGAGGCGAGCGCCTACTAGTCTGCACGTGGTGAGATCTCTCGGGTGCCGCACTTGCGCACACGAGTCGGGCGCGAGATGCAGGCGGTTATGAAGCACAGATCTGTCGGAACGAGCGGACTTCGGGTCTCGCGACTTGGGCTCGGCACACTGACATGGGGACGCGACACGGACGGCGACGAGGCTGCTGCGCAGCTACTCGCGTTCGCCGAGGCCGGCGGAACCCTGGTCGACACCTCGCCCGCCTACGGCGCCGGTGCGGCGCAACGAATCCTCGCCGAGTTGCTCGACGACGTCGTTCCACGTGACGAACTCATCATCAGCTCGAGCGCCGGCATCGACCCCACACCGATCGGCACCGACCGCGTCGACTGCTCGCGGCGCGGATTGCTCCGCCAGCTCGACGCGACTCTTCGTGAACTCGGAACCGACTTCCTCGACATGTGGCAGGTCGCAACCTGGGATCCGCTCACGCCCGTCGACGAGGTTGCAGCAACCCTCGACTACGCCGTCTCGAGCGGTAAGGTGCGGTACGTCGGAGTGCGCGGCTACCTCGGCTGGCAGCTCGCGACGGCCGTAGGAGCCGGTGGCGCAACAACACTCGCCGCGACGCAGGCCGAGTACTCGTTGCTCGCACGCGGCGTCGAGGAAGAATTGTTCGCAGCGGCGGCCCATCACGGCGTCGGAGTGTTCGCCGCAGTACCCCTCGCGGGCGGTGTGCTGACCGGCAAGTACCGCGACGGCATTCCCGTCGATTCCCGCGGCGCCGACGAAGCACATTCGCAGGATGTGCAGAGCTATCTGACCGATTCCTCGATCCGGGTGGTCGACGCAGTCGTTACCGCTGCCGACGGTCTGGGTACTTCCCCACTGGCGGTGGCACTGGCCTGGGCGCGCGATCGCGCCGGGGTGGCCAGCGCCGTCGTCGGCACGCGTGATCTCGCCCAGTTGACAGGAGTACTGGCAACCGAAGAATTGGAACTTCCGAAAGCGATTGCCGCGGCTCTCGACGATGTGAGCGCTTGATCTGTCCCGCTGATCGAAATACCGGAGGTATCGCGTTGGCGAGGGCAGGCTAACCTAGTAGGCAACGCTTGACTACAGCCTCAGGAGAATCAATGACCACGCTCGACGTAGACAGCCTTTCCGCAGACGCAGGCCCAGCCTTCTCCGAACGAATCAAGACCGAGACGGACGCAGCACACCGCGAGACGGAGCAGTCGCGATTCGTAGGCGCACTACTCGGCGGTGAGCTGACCACGGCTGGCTACGCCGCACTTCTGGGACAGACGTACCTCGTCTACACGAGCCTCGAAGAGGCCGGCCGCACACACGCCGACAACGAGTTGGTCGCCCCGTTCCTGTCCGAGGATCTGTTGCGCGTGGCTTCACTCGAGGCCGATCTCGAGTTCCTCGGCGGACCGAACTGGCGCGACGAACTCGTGGCACTGCCGGCAACCGAGCGCTACATCGCCCGCCTGAAGGAGGTGGCGTTCGACTGGCCTGCCGGCTTCGTCGCACATCACTACCTTCGGTACATGGGCGATCTCTCGGGCGGACAGATCATCCGCCGGATGCTCGAACGCGCCTACGGATTCGAGACCGACGGACTTCGCTTCTACATCTTCGAAGGCATCCCCAAGCCGAAGCCTTTCAAGGACGACTACCGCTCGAATCTGGATGCACTGCAGATTCCTGCCGAGGAACAGCAGCGTTTCATCGACGAGGTGAATCTGGCGTACCGCCTCAACGGCGACTTGTTCGCCGACCTCGAAGGCGACATCGAGAGCTACCTCGTCAAATGATGAAGCGCTTGGCCGCGGCGGCTCTGGTCGCAGCAGCCGGTTTCGGTCTGGTGGCTTGCGGGTCCAGCGACACTCCGACGACATCTCAGGGTGCCAGGACCGCGGTACTCGAAGATTCCAGCCCGGTTCCCGTGTCCGACAACCCGACCGCGACACTGCCCGTGACGGTGAAGAGCTTCGACGGCGTCGACGTGACCATCACCGACAACAGCCGGATTGTTGCGGCCGACCGCTACGGGACGCTCGCGACGACGACGGTGGCGCTCGGCCTCGGTGACAATCTCGTCGGCCGCGACACCGCCGCCAAGTTCCCCGCAGTCGCGGACGTGCCGGTTGTCACGGTCGGCGGCCAATCGCTCAACACCGAGGCAATTCTCGACCTCAATCCCACCGTTGTTCTCACCGACACCAGTATCGGGCCCAAGAGCGTCCAGGATCAGTTGCGCGCCGCCGGTGTTCCCGTCGTCTTCTTCGATCCGACCCGAACACTCGAGGGTGTGCCAGGACAACTCCAGGCCGTCGCCGACGCGCTCGGCGTCCCCGCCCAGGGCGCAGCGCTGGTCGATCGGACCGAATCGGAAATCGCTGGAGCTCGTGACCTGGTCCCCACCGAGGGCGATCCACTGAAAATCGCATTCCTCTACATGCGCGGATCGGCCATCACCATGATCGGCGGTGAAGGGTCCGGAGCAGATTCCTTGATCGAGGCACTCGGCGCCACCGATGCAGGAACCGCCTCGGGCATCACACAACAGTTCGTGCCCATCACCAGCGAAGCGCTCATCGCCGCAGCGCCTGACGCCCTGCTGATGATGACGGACGGATTGGCATCGATCGGCGGAATCGACGGCCTCGAAAAGGTCCCTGGCATCGCGCAGACGCCGGCTGGAAAGAACAAACGAGTAGTCGACATGGCGGACGGTGTACTGCTCAGCTTCGGGCCCAACACCGGACGCGTCATGGCGGCACTCGCCGAAGCGATCTACGAGCCCGGTGGATCGTGAGCAAAGATTCGTGAGTGCTGATTCGTGAGTACAGAGACAGGTAGTTCCGAAGCAGGTAAGACTGTGTCGGCCGAGGATTCACACGACGTCGGGGGCGCCGACAAGTCGGCGTCTGCCCCCGCGTCGCGGTCGCGGGTGAGTGCGGTTCTGGTCAGCTTGACTCTCGCCCTGGTGATCGTCGCGGTGCTGTCGGCGTGCATCGGTCAAGTTCCGACGTCGCCACTCGAGGTTTTGGGCAGCATCCTGCATCGCATCGGGCTCGACCTCGGTCCGATGCCCGCCCATCCCAGCGGTGAAGTGACTTTGTGGGAGGTTCGATTCCCCCGCGTCGTGCTCGCCATCTGTGTCGGCGCGGCGCTGGGATGTTCCGGTGCGCTCCTGCAGGGTGTGTTCTCCAATCCGCTCGCAGAACCCGGAGTGATCGGAGTGTCTGCGGGCGCGGCAGTTGGCGCGAGTGCTGTCATCGTCGTCGGGGGAACGTTCGTGGCCGGCTGGGCCGTTGCTGCGGCTGCGTTCGTCGCCGGGCTGGTCACCACCGCGGCGGTCTACCTGCTGGCTCGGCACGAAGGCCGAACGGAAGTAGTGACGTTGGTGCTGACGGGCGTCGCGATCAACGCGTTCGCCGGCGGGCTCATCGCGTTCTTCACCTTCGTCGCCAGCCCGTCCGCTCGCGATCAGATCGTGTTCTGGCAACTCGGCTCACTCAACGGCGCTTCCTGGAACGCAGTCCTGATCGTGGCGCCGATGACCGTCGTCGGGATCGCCGCGACCATGATGATCGCCCCACGTCTCGACCTGCTGGCGCTCGGTGAACACGCGGCCCGTCATCTGGGCGTCAACGTCGAACGGCTTCGCCAGTTCGCGGTACTGATCGTCGCTCTCTTGGTCTCGGCGAGTGTTGCCTTCACGGGAATCATCCTCTTCGTCGGCCTGGTCGTTCCGCACCTGATGCGCATTCTCGTCGGACCTGGCCACCGCGCGCTGATTCCGGCGAGCGCCCTCGCCGGCGCACTGGTTCTGCTTGTCGCAGATCTGGGCTCGCGGTCGCTGATCGACAACGCAGACCTGCCCCTCGGAATGCTGACCGCTCTGGTGGGCGGCCCCTTCTTCTTCTGGCTTCTCCGACGCACGCGCGCGCAACAGGGCGGGTGGGCATGAGCAGCCTCGTAAGAAACTGGCGCGAACTGTTCGGCCGCGTCACCCCCGAACCGAAGAGCCCAGCCGTCGGTGATGTCACCCTCGAGGCGCGCGACATCACAGTCGAACGCGGTGGTCGGCAGATTCTGGAAGGCGTGTCCATCGAAGTCCGGGCAGGCGAGCTAGTCGTTCTCGTCGGACCGAACGGCGCCGGTAAGTCGACTCTTCTTGCGGCGTTGGCCGGTGATCAGCCCGTCATCGCTGGGCGGGTGGACGTTGACGGCACCGACCTCACTCAGTGGTCGCCGATCGACATGGCGCGCCGACGCGCGGTGCTCCCCCAGAAACACACCATCGGATTTTCGTTCAGCGCTCGCCAGGTGGTTCGTATGGGACGTGCGCCATGGACCGGAACTCGCCGAGAAGACCGCGACGGCGCTGCTATCACCGCGGCGATGAAGACCTGCGATGTCGAGGGGTTCGCCAATCGGCCGTTCGCCGTGCTGTCCGGCGGCGAGCAGGCGCGGGTCGCGCTGGCCCGGGTACTGGCACAGGAAACGTCGACCATCCTGCTGGACGAGCCGACTGCAGCTCTCGATCTCGGACACCAGGAGGCGGTGATGTCCGTGGCGCGCGCTCGCGCTGCGGACGGCGATGCCGTCGTCGTCGTTTTGCACGACCTCGCGTTGGCAGCGGCGTACGCGGATCGGATCGTCGTGCTCGAAAACGGCCGCATCGCCGCTGACGGTCCCCCGGAATCGGTGTTGCACGAAGAGCTTCTGACCCGCGTCTACGATTATCCGGTCGAGGTGTTCCCGCATCCGACAACCGGAGCAACGCTGGTCATCCCGCGCCGAGAATTCACCGAACAGAATCGATGATCGATCCCAGCCTGTTCAGGACGGCTCTCACCGTCGGCAGGCTGCGGCCGTCGCCGTCACGAACTCCGTCACCGGGACCGGGCTGTGACCAATCAGCCTCCGTGGACAGAACTGCGTCGCGGACCACACCGGCGATGCTTCGCTCGTCGGTCAGATCGATGTCGGTCACCGATCGCTCCGCGGTGGCGACAACGTCTGCAGGGGTCGGCACACTGTGCTCGCAGTATTCGCCGTATACCTCGACGAACAGCATGCTCTTTCGTACGCGGAACGCGAAAGTTCGACCGTCGGACCTGCCGAAACCGTGTGCGTGAGCGCCGACGGTGAGGTCCTCGATCTCGAAGCCCGGCCGCGCCGGTTCGGGCGACTGCGCGCCGGAATCGGTGGGTTCTGTGGGAATCACAATGATCTCCTCGGTGATTGCAGCGTCAACCGCAATCGCTGTTCGTACGGTATCGCGTCAGGGGTGTGAGCGGAATGGTCGGTAGTTCCTCGACGCGATGAACGGCGCCCGACTGCGATCAGGGATGATCGATGACAGTCGCACTGCGTGAAGAACAGATGACAAGAAAAAGAGGAACTACACATGGCTCGCCTAGGGATCCGCACCACTGCAGCAGCAATGGGGGCGGCGGTTCTGCTGGTCACAGGATGTTCTTCCGGAGATGGCGGAGACGACCTCATCACGATCGATCCCGCAACGGCAGCGGCCTCACCGGCCACCATCAGTACCCCGGACGGCGTGGTTCACCCGTATTCAGGTCTGATCGATTCCATCACATTCGACCCGATCACGCGCAGCGCTGTAGTGGTTGCCAACGACCCCCGATCGGTGCTGGTCGTTCCTACGGACAGTTTGGCCGGCGCCGACCCCGCCTCTGCAGGCCGTCCAACAGCCCTGGATTCCGACGTACGCGACGTTTCGATCGGCTCTGACGGTAGCGCTCTTCTGTCGATGGATCGCCAGGTCGTGAAGCTGAATCTGACTTCGGGCGAACAGACGTCCATCCCGGTAGACGGGCAGGCGAATTCAGCGGTCGAACTCAACGACGGCCGCATCGCGATCGGCACGGACAATGGTTCAGTTCACATCGTCGACCCGAAGACCGATCAGTCACAGACGGTTTCGGGATTCGCATCCGTCGACGAACTCGCGGTCACCGGCGACAACCTGAGCGCCCTCGATCACCGTCAGACCTCGTTGACGGCGATCAACCTCGAAGACGGCAAACTCGGCGTCGCTCTCCGCGCCGGTGAGGGCGCAACTCATCTGGCCACCGATCGCTTCGGACGCATTCTGGTCACCGACACCACCGGCAACGAACTGCTCGTCTTCACTGCCGATCCGCTCCTGATGCACCAGCGCTACCCCGTCGGCGAGTCGCCGTACGCCGTTGCCTACGACGAGACCGCGGATCGGGTGTGGGTGACACTGACCGCGACCAACGAAGTGGTCGGCTTCGATCTGTCGTCCGGCATCCCCGTGGAGACCGGACGGTTCAAGACGGTGCGACAGCCGAATTCGTTGGCCGTAGACTCTTCCAACGGCAATCTGATCGTCGGATCGGCAACCGGTGACGGGCTGCAGGTCATCCCGTCACGGGAGAACTGATGGAAAAGCGAGCGCGCGGGATCCCCGCGCAGTGGGAGACGTCGGACGACAAGTTCGACTATGTGCCCCTTCGACTACCGCCGAACGTTTCGCGGGTCACGGCGTCGATGCGTCTGGCGATCTCCGCCGAGTTCGGCGGATGGGAACTCTCCCGAGTCCGTCTCTACCCCGACGGCAGTCGTCGCGTGCTCCTCAAGCGAAAGAAGACGCCGCTGCACGTGACCGATCCGGACGGCATTCAGCACTGATCGTCCAACAGACGACCAGAGCCCGCCGCTGACAAAATCACACCATCGAAGAGCTGGAGAATCGTGTACCAACTGCTGCTGAGCCTGATGTTCCGGGTCCCACCGGAACGCATCCACCACATTGCCTTCACCGCGATGAAACTGGTGACACGGTTCGCTCCCCTTCGCTGTCTGGTCGCAAAAGTCCTTGTCGTCGACGACCCGGTTCTGCGCAGTCAGGCTTTCGGTCTGACGTTCCCGGCACCTCTCGGCCTGGCCGCAGGATTCGACAAGGACGCCACCGGAGTCGACGCCTGGGGCCCGTTGGGATTCGGTTTCGCCGAGGTCGGAACAGTGACGGCCCAGGCTCAGCCCGGTAACCCCGCGCCGCGTCTCTTCCGTCTTCCGGCCGACCGCGCTCTGATCAACCGGATGGGCTTCAACAACCACGGCGCTGGTCACGCGGCGAATTTCCTGCGACAGCGCCGCGTCACGGTGCCGATCGGTGCCAACATCGGCAAGACCAAGATCGTCGAAGCCGCCGACGCCGCTGCCGACTACACCGCCAGCGCGCAGCTTCTGGGTCCGCTGGCCGACTTCATGGTCGTGAATGTCAGCTCGCCGAACACGCCCGGACTCCGTGATCTGCAGGCCGTCGAATCACTGCGCCCGATCCTGCAGGCCGTGCTCGACACCGTCAGCGTGCCGGTACTGGTGAAGATCGCGCCCGACCTCTCGGACGAGGACGTCGACGCGGTCGCCGATCTGGCAATCGAACTCGGGCTTGCCGGAATCGTCGCGACCAACACCACGATCCGTCGCGACGGTTTGAAGACCCCGGACGCCGAGGTAGCTGCACTCGGCGCAGGCGGGCTGTCCGGTGCACCGGTCGCCGAGCGCTCACTCGAAGTACTTCGGCGCCTGTACGTCCGAGTGGGCGACAAGATGACCATCATCTCGGTCGGCGGTATCGAGACGGCCGATCAGGCGTGGGAACGGATCCTCGCCGGCGCGACACTGGTGCAGGGATACACCGGCTTCATCTACGGCGGACCGTTCTGGGCTCGCAGCATCCACAAGGGGATAGCCAAGCGGGTCCGCGCAGCGGGTTTCTCGTCGATCGCCCAGGCTGTGGGAGCTGAGAACCCTCGCTAGAGAGTGCTGTGCGCCTTTATTAACCGCCCGCGGTTAATAAAGGCGCACAGCAAAGTGACTATTCGACCTCGAACGTCCCGGTCAGGGTTGCACGCGCAATCGCGTGATGGAACACGTTGAAACCGAGGAACGCCGGCGACGAATCAGGGGTGACTCCGTCGAGCGTCTCCACGTCGAGGGCATGCACCGCGACGATGTAGCGATGCGGACCGTGCCCGGGAGGCGGGCCTGCACCGATGAAACCGAACCCACCACCGTCGTGGCGGAGTGTGACGGTTCCGGCGGGCAGGACATCGCTGTCCGCCGCGCCGGCACCGGCCGGGAGCTCGGTGACGGAAGCGGGGATGTTCGCCACGGCCCAGTGCCAGAACCCCGACGCAGTCGGTGCGTCCGGATCGAACACCGTCACCACGAAGCTCTTCGTCTCGGCCGGAAAGCCGGACCACGAGAGCTGCGGTGAGATGTCTTCGCCACCGGGGACACCGAAGGCTCCACTGGCCTGAGCAAGCTTCAGCGGCTGGCCCGCAGTGATGTCGTCACTGGTCAGCTCGAAACTCGGCAACTTCGGCAATGGTTCGTACGGATCGTGCGCCATGCGAATCCTTTCTGTGACAAGAGAGCTCGATGTGCGTCGAGCTCACGGATCTATCTACGTGCTCGTCAGGAATTGAGCAGGAAATGTTCCAGAACACGTGTCCCGAACAGTAGTGCGTCCACCGGAACTCGCTCGTCGACGCCGTGGAACAGCGCGCTGAAATCCAGCTCGGGCGGCAACTGCAACGGCGCGAAGCCGAAGCAGCGAATGCCCAGTTTCGCGAATGCCTTCGCGTCGGTTCCGCCGGAGAGCATGTACGGAACTGTGCGAGCCTCCGGATCGTGGGCGAGGATCGCCTCGTTCATGGCGTCTACGAGGTGGCCGTCGAACGTTGTTTCGTACGAATCCAGCTTGGTGATCCACTCGCGGGTCACGTCGGGACCGATCAGTTGGTCCACCGTGCGCTCGAATTCGGCCTGCCGTCCCGGCAGCACGCGGCAGTCGAAGACCGCCTCGGCAGTCTGCGGAATGACGTTCGCCTTGTATCCGGCCTTGAGCATCGTCGGGTTCGCCGTGTCACGGAACGTCGCCCCGATGATGTTGGCGATCGTCCCCAACTTCGCGAGAGTCCCGTCGATGTCGGGTGATCCCGGATCGAAGTCCAATCCGGTCTCCTCGCCGACGGCGGTCAGGAACTCCGCGACCGAATCAGAGATCACGATCGGGAACTGGTGGGCAGCAAGCCTCGAGACCGCGCCGGCGAGTGTCGCGACCGCGTTGTCGTCGTGGAGGAAGGAGCCGTGCCCGGCGCGTCCCTTGGCAGTCAGACGCATCCAACCTAGGCCCTTTTCCGCAGTCTCCACGAGGTAGAGCCGGCGGTCGGTTCCGTCAGGCCGCGGAACCGTCAGCGAGAAACCGCCGACCTCACCCACGGCCTCGGTCACTCCCTCGAACAGATCCGGGCGGTGCTCGACCAGCCACTGGCATCCGTACTTTCCGCCAGCTTCCTCGTCCGCCACGAAGGCGAACACCAGATCACGCGGCGGTACGACGCCTTCCGCCTTGAACTGTCTGGCGAGGGCCAGGATCATCCCGACCATGTCCTTCATGTCCACGGCGCCGCGCCCCCAGACGTAACCGTCCTGGACGGTGCCGGCAAAGGGATGGACGCTCCAGTCGGCGGGCTCGGCCGGAACTACGTCGAGGTGACCGTGAAGCATCAACGCACCACGACCAGACTCGGCTCCCTTCAAACGAGCAAAGACATTTCCTCGGCCGGGTGCTCCGGACTCGACGTATTCCGTCTCGTAACCGACTTCTTGAAGCTGCGCGGCAACCCACTCCGCGCACGCACGCTCGCCTTTGGTGGTTTCGAGTTCTCCCGTGTTCGAGGTGTCGAAGCGGATGAGGGAACTGACCAGTTCGACTACTTCTGCTTCGGCTCTGCTCGGATTCGGATTATTCGGGGTTGTGGTCATTCCACTTTCCTACCATCGAATCAAACGACGCGGGCGACCGGAATGCCCCGCAACCTGGCGATTTGGGGCAGCTCACCTAATCGGATACTCTTTCCCAGCACCGAGAAATCGGGGCCGAGTCCGAGTGGCGGAATGGCAGACGCGCTAGCTTGAGGTGCTAGTGTCCTATTAAC
>NZ_JASHKY010000045.1:0-27613 GCF_030056935.1 Rhodococcus sp. IEGM 1302
AAACACCGACGCGACGATCTCCTCCACCGCCGTCACCGGAGCCCTAAACACCGCAGCCTCGAACACCGGCTCCGGCAACAACTTCCGATCCAACTTGCCATTGATATTGAGAGGGAACTCCTCGAGCACCAGAATCTGCGACGGCACCATGTACGAGGGCAGACCCGCCGACAACACCTCACGAACAACGTCGACATCGACATCGGACCCGGACGAAGCAGTGACATACGCAACCAACATCTCACCGGCGTGCGCGTCCTCGTGCACGACGGCCACCGCCTGACCCACCGAATCGACAGCAACCAACGCCGCCTCGATCTCACCGAGCTCGATCCGGAATCCACGCAACTTCACCTGGAAATCGCTGCGCCCCACATACTCCAGCTCGCCCGAACGATTCCACGACACCACATCGCCCGTGCGATACATCCGCGAACCCGCGCCGCCATACGGATTGGCAACGAAACGCTCCGCCGACAAATCCACCCGACCGTGATACCCCCGAGCCAACTGCGCACCCGCAAGATACAACTCACCCGCAACACCGACCGGAACCGGATGCAACCGCGAATCCAACACCAACAGTTGCGTATTCCACTCCGCCGACCCGATCGACACCGACGACACATCACCATCGGTCACCTCATGCGAGGTCACCGACACCGCCGCCTCCGTCGGACCATACAAATTGAACAACCGCACATCAGGATTCGCCACACGCACACGCCGCGCCAGATCAGCAGGCAACGCCTCACCGATCGCCAACACCTGACGAAGCCCCGACGGAAGAACACCACCACCAGTGGCCGCCAACGCCTCCAACATCGACGGAACCACATGCAACGTCGACACACCCGACACAGCCATCACATCGAGCAGATACTGCGGATCCTGCTGACCGCCGACCTTCGCGATCACCAACCGAGAACCCGAAACCAACGCAGACCAAAACTCCCACACCGACAAATCGAACGTCGACGCAGTCTTGAGCAACACCGCATCATCCTGATCAAGACCGAAAGCCTCACGCTTCCACAGCAACTGATTCACCACAGCCGCATGCGAAACCGCCACACCCTTCGGCCGACCCGTCGAACCCGACGTGAAAATCACATACGCCGTATTCTCAGGCCGCAACGGCGCAACACGATCCGCATCAGAGACAGGCGCACCCGAAAAACCAGACACATCGACAACATCAACCTCGACCACCGGCACCGCGCCAGCATCGAAACCAACATCAGAGGTACTGACCACACACACCGGAGCAGCGGCCTCGAGAATGAACGCCGTACGATCCGCCGGCTGATCCGGATCCACCGGAACATACCCGCCACCAGCCTTGGCGACCGCATACATACCCACCACAAGGTCAACCGACCGGCGCATCGCCAACGCCACCAACGACTCCGGCCCCACACCCACCGAAATCAAATACCGCGCAAAACGATTCACCCGCGCATCGAACTCACCATACGACAGCTCGACACCACCACACACCAACGCAACACGATCCGCACCACGAACCACCTGCCCGTCGAACAAATCCACCAACGTCCCCGAAACACCAGCACGACGCACACCGTGCCCTGCTCGCTCGACCAGGCTTTTATCTGTATCGGTGAGCAGATCGATATCACCGATCACAGTTTCGACGTCGTCTGCAATCGCAGTCAGAACGCGCACGAACTGATCCACAAACCCGGACACCGTCGATTCGTCGAACAAAGCCGACGCGAACGTCATAGTGCCGGAAATTCCACTAGCCGCCCCACCGTCATAGTGGTCGGTCACGATCAAGTGAAGGTCGAACTGCGAAGTTCCACTCTCGTACTCGACACCGGAAAGCGTCAAACCACTCAATTCGAAAGTCGACTCCGCCAAGTTCTGGAACGACAACCCCACCTGGAACAACGGATGATACGCCGTCGACCGAACCGGATTGAGCACCTCCACCAAACGCTCGAACGGCACATCCGCATGCGCAAACGCCGCCAAATCCGCCTCACGCGAACGAGAGAGAAGATCAGTAAACGAAACGCCGGCATCAACGGATGTCCGCAACACCAACGTGTTGACGAACATCCCGACCAGATCGTCCAACGCTCTCTCGCCTCGACCGGCAATCGGTGTGCCGACTGTGATGTCTTCTGTACCCGACAATCGAGCCAACACCACCGCCAGGGCGGCATGCACCACCATGAACAGCGTCGAATTGTTCTGCTGCGCGACATCCACGAGACGGCGATGCAGGTCCGCACCGATCACCACGGGAACCTGCCCGCCGTCGAATGCCTGGACCGCAGGCCTCGGACGATCCCAGGGCAACACCAACTGGTCCGGCAACCCCGCCAACGCCCGAGACCAGAACTCGACCTGACGCGAAATCAACGACGCCGCATCATCTTCCGAACCCAACACCTCACGCTGCCACAACGCGTAATCCGCATACTGCACTGCCAGCGGCGCCCACGACGGCACAGCGTCCGCGGATCGAGCCATGTAGGCAACCATCAGATCTCGCGTCATCGGGCCCATCGACGAGCCATCCGCACTGATGTGATGAACAACGAACACCAGCACGTACTCGTCAGGTGCCACCACAAACACACGCGCGCGTACGGGGACCTGCACCGTGACATCGAAACCACTCGACATGAATCCGACCACCGCCGACATCACGTCGGCTTCCGAGACCGGAACCGGTGTCAGGTCCAGCTCTACCCGATCGACCGAGACGATTTGCTGGTATCCGACGCCGTCGACCTCCGGATACACCGTCCGCAACACCTCATGCCGCGCAACAACATCCGACACAGCAGCCTGCAAAGCCGCCACATCCAACAACCCCGACAACCGAATCGCCACCGGAATATTGTTCACCGCAGACCCCGGCTCGAACCGGTTCAAGAACCACATCCGCTGCTGCGCCAACGACAACGGAATCCGCTCCGGACGCACCATCGCCGTCAACGCCGCCCGCGCACCCGAACCGACCTCCGACTCCACCCGCGCAGCCAACAACTCCACCGACGACGCCTCGAACAACACCCGCACCGGAACCTGCGCATCCAACGCCTGCCCCAACCGAGCCGCCACCCGCGTCGCAATCAGCGAATTACCACCCAAAGCAAAGAAATCATCATCGAGACCCACACGATCAACACCCAACACCTCGGCAAACGCCGACGCGACGATCTCCTCCACCGCCGTCACCGGAGCCCTAAACACCGCAACCTCGAACACCGGCTCCGGCAACAACTTCCGATCCAACTTCCCCGAAGCATTCAACGGGAACGCATCCAACACCATGATCTGCGACGGCACCATATACGACGGCAACACCGCACCCAACGAATCCACCAGTGCCGCAATATCAACTACCGCACCCGACGCGGGCACCACATACCCCACCAACTGATCACCGGTCTTGGTCGACACCACAGCCACCGACGACACAGACACCGACATATCGGCCACCAACGCCGACTCGATCTCCCCCAACTCGATCCGCTGACCACGGAACTTCACCTGAAAATCGGTACGACCGATGTACTCGAGCTCCCCCGAAACGCCCCACCGCACCAAGTCCCCAGTGCGATACATCCGCGAACCCACGCCGCCATACGGATTGGCAACGAACCGATCCGCCGACAAATCCGGACGAGAAACATACCCACGAGCCAACTGATCACCCGCAAGATACAACTCACCCGCAACACCCACCGGCACCGGACGCAAACGAGAATCCAACACGAAAACCTGCGAATTCCACTGCGGCACACCAATAGACACCACACCACCATCGACGGCGCACGTCACATCCGCGAACGTGATCGACACCGCGGCCTCGGTCGGACCATACAAGTTGTGAACCCGCGCACCCGACACCACACCGAAATCACGCACCGTCTGCGCCGGCAACGCCTCACCGATAACGAACACATCACGCAACGAAACCAACTGGCCCGCCGAAACTTCCCCCGCGAACACCGACAACATCGTCGGCACGAAGTCCGTCACCGTCACACCCTGATCAGCGATCACCGACGCCAAATACCCCGGATCCCGATGACCATCATGCGTGGCCACCACCAACCGCGCACCCACCGCCAACGGCAAGAAGAAGCCCCACAACGACACGTCGAACGTCGTCGCAGTCTTCTGCAGATACACATCCGCCCCGGTCAGAAGATATCGACCCTGCATCCACGCCATCTGATTGACGATCGCCGCATGCGAAACCGCCACACCCTTCGGCTTCCCCGTCGACCCCGACGTGAAGATCACATACGCAGCATTCGAACCACGCAGCGGCGCAACACGATCTGCATCGGAAACAGGCACATCCGAGAACCCGGACACATCCAACTCGTCGATCAACACCACATCGAACTCACCCGGCAACACCACACCGTCATCAGCAGTGGACAACACACACACCGGTGACGCAGTCCCGAGAATATGACCATTGCGCTCGACCGGATGATCCGGATCCAACGGCACATACGCCCCACCCGCAGCAACCACCGCATACATACCCACCACAAGGTCAACCGACCGGCGCATCGCCAACGCCACCAACGACTCCGGCCCCACACCCACCGAAATCAAATACCGCGCAAGGCGATTCACCCGAGACGCAAACTCCACATACGTCAGAGACTGCCCCTCGAACACCAACGCCACCGCACCCGGCGTCGCCGCCACCTGCGCAACAAACCCGTCGAGCAACAAAGCACCAGCAGTCAACTCGTGAACAGTGTCATTGACCGCCACCAACACCTGCGAACGCTCGTCCTCACCGAGCAACTCCACATCCCCGACAACCGAATCAGGCTCCGCCACCATCGCTTCCAGAACCCGAACCAACCGCTCCGCAAACGAAACAACCGTCGACTCGTCGAACAAATCCGTCGCATACGTCAACGACATCGGCATCCCCACACCGACGCCGTCCTCCTCCACCGGCGTCACCGTCAACTGCAGATCGAACTTCGCGATTTCCACACCGGCGTCGAAACCGGCAATCGACAGCCCCGGCAATTCCACGACACCCTGCGCCATGTTCTGGAAGAACAACGCAACCTGGAACAACGGATGATGAGCCTGCGACCGCGCCGGATCAAGCACCTCCACCAACCGCTCGAACGGAACATCCTCGTTGCCGAACGCCCCCAGATCGACGTCACGAACCCGACCCAACAACTCCGAGAACGACTCCGAGGAATCCACCTCCGTCCGCAACACCAACGTGTTGACGAACATCCCGATCAGATCATCGAGCTCCTGCTCACCCCGTCCAGCGATCGGCGAGCCCACGACAACATCATCACTACCACTCAGTCGCGCCAGCAACACCGCCAACGCCGCATGCACCACCATGAACAACGACACACTGCGATCAAGCGCCAACTGCTCGAGCGCCCGATGCAACCGCTCGTCTACCGAAAACTGGTAACTCGCACCATGATTGGATGCCACCAACGGCCGCTGGCGATCCGCCGGCAAGTCGATCCGCTCCGGCAACCCCGCCAGCACCGACGTCCAATACCCCAACTGCTCGGACATCAACGACGACGGGTCACCCTCGGACCCCAACACCTCACGCTGCCACAACGCGAAGTCCGCATACTGCACCGCCAACGGCGCCCACTGCGGAACCTGCCCACCCGCACGCGCCACATACGCCACCGACACATCACGCACCAACGGACCCAAGGAAACGCCGTCAGCGGCAATGTGGTGAATCACCAACGCCAACACGAACTCCGACGGTCCCGTCTGGAACAAACGAACCCGCAACGGCACCTCGGAAGTGACATCGAAACCCTCAGTCACTACCGGCGCCAACACCTTCAACAAATCGGCCTCACTGACAAGCTCCGGCGATACTTCCACCTCGAACTCATCCGCCGAAAGAACCCGCTGGAACCCCACACCCTCGAACTCTGGATACACCGTCCGCAAAACTTCGTGCCGCGCAACAACATCCGACACCGCAGCACCCAACGCTGCAATATCCACCGTGCCAGACAAACGCAGCACGATCGGAATATTGTTGACACCTGACACAGCATCGAACCGCGACAAGAACCACATCCGCTGCTGCGCCAACGACAACGGCACCCGCTCCGGACGCGTCTGCGCCGACAACGGCACCCGCACACGCCCCGCCGAAGACCCCAGCACAGAAGCCAACGACGCCACCGTCGAAGACTCGAACAATGTCTTGACCTGAACCCGCACATCGAAAGCCGCACTCAAACGACCCGCCAACTTCGCTGCAATCAGCGAATTACCACCCAGCTCGAAGAAGTCATCATCAGCCCCCACCTGCTCGAGACCCAGCAACTCACCGAACACACCCGCAACCAACATCTCAGACTCAGATGAAGGCTCACGGAACGCACGCGACTCGAAAACCGGATCCGGCAACGCCGCCACATCCAACTTACCTACGGGCGTCAACGGAATCTCGTCAATTGCCATCACCGACGCTGGAACCATGTGACGCGGAAGTTCACGCCTGCAGTTGTCGATCAGCTCCGATACGTCGAACTCGGAACCCGTCAGTGGAAGTACATACGCCACCAATGCGTGCTCACCGTTGTCGAGCTTTCGGCCGATTGTCGCGACGAACTCCACCGATGGGTGCTTTGCCAACACTGCGTCGATCTCGCCGAGTTCGACGCGGAAGCCGCGGATCTTCAGCTGCGAATCCGAGCGCCCCACGTATTCGAGGTCACGCGCACCGGCGTCAGCTACCCACCGCACCAGGTCACCCGTGCGATACATTCGATCGCCTTGAGCTCCAAAAGGATTCGCAACGAAGCGATCGGCCGTCATACCTCTGAGGTTGTGGTATCCACGCGCCACCTGCGGCCCCGCGAGATACAACTCTCCCGTCGACCCGACAGGTACTGGCAGGAGGCGTGAGTCCAGAACCAATGATGAAACGCCCTGGATCGGCCCACCGATGCTCACCCGATCACCGGGTGCCAAATTCGGGCTTATGTTCGTGATGATCGTGGTTTCGGTAGGTCCGTACGCGTTGAAGAAGGCTCTGCCCCGACCCCATTTTGCGACCAGTTCGGGCGGGCAGACCTCACCACCGACGATTGCCGCCTCGACAGAATTCAGGTTCGTCGGATCGACGGAAGCCAGCATCGAGGGCGTACCCACCACGTGGGTCACCCGCTCCGCTTCGAGCAGCTCCGCCAGTTCCTCGCCACCGTAAATGCTCGGCGGGACGATGACCATTGTCGAGCCGGACCCGATGGTGAGCAACAATTCGAACAGCGACGTATCGAAGCTGGGTGTTGCGAAGTGCAGAACCCTCGACTGTGCCTTAGCGCCGAGTTTGTCGACCTGCTCACTGAGCAAATTGCCGAGCCCACCGTGCGTGACTACTACACCCTTGGGTCGACCCGTCGAGCCCGAGGTATAGATCACATATGCCGGATGCTCCACCCGTAGCGTCGAAACACGATCCGAATAGGCCACCGGATCCCGCGACACCTCGGACAGCGATTGTTTGACCTTCGGCGAATCAATCGATTTCCAATCGACCGACGAAGGAAGGTCGGAAACGACCTCTTCTACGGTCAACCCCACCGAAACACCAGAATCCTCGATCATGTACGCCACACGATCAGCCGGATAATTCGGATCCACCGGAACAAAAGCCGCACCCGACTTCGCCACCGCCCACAACGCCAACACGGACTCGATGGACCGCGGAACCGAGACGGCAACCCGATCTTCCGGCCCCACACCGTCCGCAATCAACACCCGAGCCAAACGAGACGACCACTCGTCCAACTCGGAGTAAGACAAAGACCTGCCCTCGAACCGCAGAGCCTCCTGCGAAGGGTTCATCTCCACGGCTGCCGCAAGCAACTGAGGCAGCAACGGGGTTCGGTCCCTGCGGCCTCGTGCTGGGCGTTGGCGGCGGGGCCTGCGAGCCGCTGATGTCTCGGGCGTCACTCCGTCGGTGCTCATCCGGCCACGACCTGCGATCGAACGGCATGTTGGAAGAGCTCGTGCTGCGTCAAGACAATTCACCTTCGTTTTGGTACTGCAGTTTCGATCGCTGTTCAAGCGGCTGATCTGTCCAAGGCTCCGGCCGTGACCAGGGATTACCCGCTCCGGACGTCCCTGTAGTTGATCGGACACACCGAACCATTGTTACAGCTATAGGGGTAGGAACCACATCGGACCGTAGGTAAATCCCAACCGGTCCGGTTCAAAATGGGTTCGCGCTCAGTTCAAGGACCATTTTCCCGGGCTGCACGTCAGCTTCAGGTCCGGAAGAGCTTCTGCGTCGACTTCCGCGGCAAGCTCCGGCGGAGCGATGACATGGGTAATCCAGTCCTCCTCCAAGACGCCATGCAGATTCGGCACCCGGACCTCTTCACTGGTCATG
This sequence comes from Rhodococcus sp. IEGM 1302, assembly GCF_030056935.1. Classification (NCBI taxonomy): domain Bacteria; kingdom Bacillati; phylum Actinomycetota; class Actinomycetes; order Mycobacteriales; family Nocardiaceae; genus Rhodococcus; species Rhodococcus sp. IEGM 1302. The sequence goes on from NZ_JASHKY010000045.1 coordinate 8,429, forward strand.
ACAACTGCCGCCCCAACTGACCCCGCAAGCAATATCGTCCGAATAGAGGTTTCGTCATCGTCAGGACCTATGTACATCAGTCTTGCGTCGTAGTCGACGTCATGCTCGTTCGCCATCGCACGCAGGCTGTCAGCGAACTCTCCATGATTCACGTCACTCCGACTCGTGTCATCTACAACGAGTGCGGGTGATTCGGGTGTCAAGAGACGAACTCGATCCGAGTACCCAACGGGTCGCGCCGACTGCGAGGCAACTTCCGCGGCTACCTCTGTGTTTCGCAGGTCGACTGGGTTGTCATCCCTTGCTCCCGTCGCGACTCCAGCACCCGATTTGAATACAGCCCATACCGCCACGACCAGATCCAAACCCGTGAGCCCGCTGATGCTGACCTGGTCACCAGGTCCAAGCCCACAATTGATCAAATGGCGAGCCAGACGGGACGAGCGGGCATCGACGTCTTGATACGTGAAGTCCACTCCGTCGACCACAACGGCGACGGCCTCCGGATCGTCCTCGACTGCAGCTGCCAGACGCTGTGGGACCAATTGATTCGATCCGCGCAATGCCGTGGAATCAGATGCACTGACCGAGACCAGTAGCTCGGCACGCTCAGCGTCACTGAGCAGTTCAACGTCGCCGATAGGGCGCGACGGATCTGCGACCACCTGCTCGATGGCGCGTACAAAGCGCTGGGCATACCCGTCGACCGTGTGCTGATCGAACAAATCCGCAGCGTAGACCAAGTGCCCGACCATCCCCTGTGTTTGAGGATCCGTTGTGAGTGTCAGTTGCAGGTCGAATTTCGCTGTTGCTTCGACACCCTCGACGGCAGTGATCGTCAACCCGCCCAGGCTGAATTCGGCTCCGGCCATCGGTTCGACCGACAGTGCAATCTGGAACAGGTCGTTCGCTGAAACACCCAGCGCACCAGTCACCTCCTCGAACGGCACGTCTCCGTTCGCGAACGCTTCGAGATCAGTGTCGCGCACCAACGAAACAAGCTCACCGAAGCCTGCATCGAGATCGGGCGCGGTTCGAAGAGTCAGAGTGTTGACGAACATGCCGACGACGTCGTCGAGATGCTTTTCGCCCCGACCTGCCACAACGGTGCCGATCGCAAAATCTCGACTGCCACCCATCCTCGTGATCAGGACACCGAGGGCTGCGTGCGCCACCATGAACAGCGTCGCGTTGTGTTCGCGAGCGATCTCGTTGAGACGGGCCGAAGTCGCAGCATCGACGGTGAACTCCGCAACGCCCGCCTTGGTCGACATGTGCTCCGGGCGCTGTCTGTCAGCCCGTAATCCGCCGATCGCGGTGAGTCCACTCAAGTTTCGGCGCCAGAACTCGAGTTGCTTCGCGGCCGGAGAGCCAACCTGGTCGGTCGAACCGACCACCTCACGCTGCCACAGAGCGAAGTCCGCGTACTGCACAGGCAAGGCGGCCCACGTCGGAGCGGCACCTCGTGAACGCGACTCGTACGCCACCATCATGTCTCTCGCGAGCGGTGCCATGGATTCGCCGTCTGCAGCGATGTGATGCGCGACGAGCACGAAGACGAAATCACCGGGCGCGAGCTGCAGCAACTCAGCTCGCACTGGGATCTCCCGAGCTACGTCGAAACCGCGCGACACGAACTGCGCCACTCGTTCATACGCTGCTCCGCCATCTTCGAGCTGGACGACTTCGAAAGCCGGCGCGATGTCGTCGACAGTGACGATCACCTGTGTCGGACCATCGACATCGCTCGGGTACTTGGTGCGAAGAGATTCGTGCCGCACCAGAACATCTCGAAGCGACGCCCGGAGCGCCTCCACATCCAACTCACCACTCAATCGCAGCGCCAACGGGATGTTGTACGCCGGCGATGCCGAATCCATCTGGTTGACCAACCACATACGCTGTTGAGCCAGCGACAGCGGGATGCGCTCCGGACGGTCGCGGGCCTCCAACACCTTCCGCGCTCCGGATCCGGCCAGCGCCGAAACCGATCGCGCCAGACTCGCGACAGTCGAGTTCTCGAACAAGATCCGCACGGCCACCTGCGTATTCAGCGCTTGCCCCAACCTGGCAGCCAATCTGGTGGCTACCAGCGAATTGCCCCCGAGGGCAAAGAAATCGTCATCGAGGCCGACTCGTTCCACACCTAGCACATCCGCGAACACTGCCGCTACGACAGTTTCGACTGGGGTAGCCGGCGCCCGGAACTCACGCAATTGAACGATCGGATCAGGCAGCGCCTTTCGGTCCAGCTTCCCGTTCACGGTCAATGGAAGTTCGTCGAGCACAACCAGCGAATCCGGAACCATGTATCCGGTCAGGAACTGCGACACGGAAGCCAGAACATCGGACACCTCGAGCTCCGAGCCGGCCGCGGGCACAACGTATCCCACCAACCGCTCACCGAGCGCATCGTCCGCACGGACCATCGCCACGGCGTGGGCAACACCTTCTACACGAAGAAGGGCCGCCTCGATCTCACCGATCTCGATACGGAAACCACGCAGTTGGACCTGTGAGTCGCTGCGTCCGGCATATTCGAGCATTCCGTCCACGTTCCAACGCGCGACATCTCCAGTCCGGTACATAAGCCCACCAGAACCGTTACGGGCAAAAGGATTGGCCACGAAACGTCCTGCCGTCAATCCGGGCTGCCCCACGTAACCACGTGAGAGTTGCGCCCCGGCAACGTACATCTCACCGCGCACTCCGACAGGGACAGGGCGCAATCTGTCGTCGAGCACGAACACCGAGAACCCACCCAACCCACGGCCGATCACGGAGGCCGACGCTCCACGGACCATCTCCGCATCCAAGCCCAGGAAGGAGACGTGAACCGTCGTCTCGGTGATGCCGTACATGTTCACCAACCGGGGCGACGAATCGCCGTGCCGGTCGTACCAGCGCGTCAGTTGAGACAGATCCAGCGCTTCGCCACCGAAAATCACATGCTTCAAGGACAGTGAGCCCGCAGAATCACCGACGGCACGATCAGCTTCGGCAAATTGATAGAACGCAGACGGAGTCTGGTTGAGCACGGTTACCTTCTCGCGAACAACCAACTCGCGGAACTGCTCCGGAGATCGCGAGGTCAAATAGTCGACGACCACAACGGTACCGCCGTACAACAACGGGCCCCACAACTCCCACACAGAGAAGTCGAATGCGTAGCTGTGGAACAGCGTCCACACATCTGACGAGTCGAATTCGAAATTCGGTTGAGAGTTCGCGAACAACTCCACGACATTTCGGTGGGTAACCGCGACGCCCTTCGGACGACCGGTCGAACCGGATGTGTAAATCACGTATGCAACGTCATCGGCGCGCAGTCGTCCGCAACGGTCTGCGTCGGTGAGAGCGGCCGCGTCGTAGCTGGACAGATCTTCGCTGGTGACGTCCAAAACCGGCACCTCGATATCGATCGCGACATCTGCCGATCCGAGCACAACCAAAGGCCGCGCATCAGCGAGCGTGTACGCAATACGCTCCGCCGGATACGACGGATCCACCGGTAGGTATCCGCCTCCAGCTTTGACCACTGCCAGGAGTGCAACCACCAACTCGACCGAACGCGGCAACAAGACGGCCACCAGCGATTCCGGACCAACGCCAAACTCAACGAGCTTGCGCGCCAGCCGGTTCGCCAAGGAATCCAGCTCACTGTATGTGAGGCGCCGACCCTCGAAAACCACGGCAATCGCATCTGGCGTATCGCGAACCTGCGATTCGAACATCGCCGCGAGAGTCGCATCCGCGTTCACGTTGACACCTGGAACGGCCCACTCGCCCAACACATCCGCACGCTCGGAGGGCGCCAGCAATTCGATGTCGCCAACCACAACACCCGAATTGTCAGCCACGGCCTCGAGCACTCGAACGAGGCGCGATGCCATAGACGCCACGGTCGATTCGTCGAAAAGATCTGTCGCATAAGTGAACTTCGCTGCCAATCCAGCAGCGGCTCCGGATTCGTCGAACTGCTCAGCCAACGTCAACTGCAAGTCGAACTTCGCGAACTCCGTGTCCGGGTCCACGCCCGAAACTGACAGCCCAGGCAACTCGAAGACCCTCGGGGCCATGTTCTGGAACGTCAGAACAACCTGCACAAGTGGATGTCGCGCCTGCGAACGCTCCGGGTCGAGTACGTCTACCAGCTGCTCGAACGGTATGTCACTGTGCGCAAATGCGCCCAGATCTGCCGTGCGGACTCGATCCAGTAGCGCTTCAAACGAGTCGTCCGAAGGAACATCTGCGCGAAGCACCAGGGTATTGACGAACATTCCGATCATGTCGTCAAGTGCTCGATCACCACGCCCCGCAACGGGTGTACCAATCGCAATGTCCGATGTCCCCGATAGTCTCGCGCAGAGAACTGCCAGTGCCGCGTGCGCCACCATGAACAACGACGCCCGATGTTCCCGGGCAATCACATTCATGGCTTCGTTGATCCGTCGGTCGATCCGGAATGCGAAGTCGGCTCCCCGATTCGATGCAACCTTCGGCCGAACTCGGTCTGCAGGCAGATCGAGAACATCAGGAGCGCCGGCCAACGTCTGCGTCCAGTAGTGCAACTGCCGTGACAGGACGCTGGAGGGGTCGTCCGCTGCACCCAATACCTGTCGCTGCCACAGAGAGTAGTCGGCATACTGCACTGCCAAGGGTTCCCAATTCGGGGCGTCGTCCGACAGCCTCGCTGCGTACGCGGCCATCACGTCGCGCGACAGCGGCCCGAAGGAGAATCCGTCGCCCGCAATATGATGAATCACGAAAACAAGTACGTGCTCGTGATCATCTACGCGAAACAGTCGTGCGCGGACGGGCACCTCACTGGTGACATCGAAACCCACCGATACGAACTCGGTCACAACCTTCACGACGTCGTCCGTGGCGATTTCAACTGGAACCGCAAGCGACACAGACTCGGTTGCAGAAAGAACTTGCTGGTATCCCTCGCCATCGAATTCCGGATACACGGTCCGCAGAATTTCGTGCCGTGCAACAAGATCAGCGACAGCAACTTGCAGGGCAGCAACATTCAAGCTGCCCGTCAATCGAATGGCCAGGGGGAGGTTGTTCACTGCAGATCCAGGTTCGAAACGGTTCAGGAACCACATTCGCTGTTGCGCCAACGACAACGGAACTCGCTCCGGCCGGACCTGAGCAACCAAAGCCACCCGGTCACCTGAGCCGACTTCTGACTCCACCCGCGCTGCCAACGACTCGACCGACGACGCCTCGAACAACAGCCGAACCGCCACCCTCGAATCCAGAGCCTCACCCAACCGCGCCGCTACCTGCGTGGCGATCAGAGAATTCCCACCCAGGGCAAAGAAATCATCATCGAGGCCCACCCTCGGAACACCTAAGACCTCGCCGAACACCGACGCCACGATCTCCTGCACAGGGGTCGCCGGAGCTCGGAACACCGCGACCTCGAACTTCGGCTCAGGCAACAACTTCCGGTCGAGCTTTCCCGAAGAGTTGAGCGGCAATTCTTCCAGCACAACGATTGCCGTCGGAATCATGTACGCCGGCAGAACTTTCGGAAGCGATGCCCGCAAAACGGCCACGTCGATGACCGAACTCGGTGATGCGACGACGTACGCAGCGAGCTGGTCGCCGGTGTCCGTGTGCACCACTGCGACCACGCACTGAGCCACCATAGGGTGTGCCAACAGAGCTGACTCGATCTCACCGAGTTCGATCCTCTGACCACGGAATTTGACCTGAAAATCGGTACGCCCGACATACTCGAGTTCGCCTGCGGTGTTCCACCACACAAGGTCCCCGGTGCGATACATCCGACTGCCACCGGGATTGATTTCACCGTTCGTGTCGCTCACCTTCGCAAATGGATTCGCGATAAAACGATCACTGGTGAGATCGGGTCGCGCGACGTAACCGCGCGCCAGTTGATCACCGGCCAGATACAGCTCACCCGCAACGCCTACCGGCACCGGCTGCAACCGACTGTCCAACACGTAGACCTGCGAGTTCCACTCGGGCACCCCGATCGGAATCCCTGTTGATTCCGATCCATCGACCTCGTAGTAGGTGATCGAGACCGCAGCCTCGGTTGGGCCGTACACATTGTGCAGGCCTGCAGACGACACCTGAGCGAATGCACGCACCGTCTCGACCGGCAATGCCTCACCGATCACGAATACGTCCCTCAGTGACACCAATGCGTGTTCCGGAACCGAAGTCGCGAAGACGGTCAACATCGATGGAACGAAGTCCGTCAGCGTCACCCGATGATCTTCGATCAGACGAGCCAGATACGCGGGATCTCGATGGCCGTCGTGAGATGCCAGCACCACTCTCGTACCGGACAAAAGCGCAGTGAAGTATCCCCACAACGAGACGTCGAATGTCGTAGCAGTCTTCTGCAAATAGACGTCTTCTGGGCCGATGGCGTACTGATCCTGCATCCACAGGACCTGGTTCACGATGGCGTGATGCGACACCGCAACGCCTTTGGGCTTGCCCGTGGAACCCGAGGTGAAGATCACGTAGGCGGCATTCACATCATGCAGACGACCGCGACGATCAGCATCGGAAATGACTGAAGCCGAGTAGCTCGAAAGATCGACATTGTCGATCAACAGCACGTCGGCGCCGTTCGGCGCTACGAAAGCGTCCCTCGTCGTCGACAGCACACAGACTGGATCGGCCGTCGTGAGGATGTGCCCGATTCGCTCGGCGGGGTGATCGGGATCCAAGGGCACGTAGGCTCCGCCCGCGGCGATCACCGCGTACATACCTACTACCAGATCGAGCGATCGACGCATCGCCAAGGCCACCAACGATTCGGGCCCGACACCATCTTCGATCAGCTTGCGTGCCAATTTGTTCACACGTTCCGACAACTCGCCATAGGTCAGCGACTGGCCGTCGAACACCACGGCAACAGCATCGGGTGCCAACGCAACGCGAGTGTCGAACAGCGAAGCCAATGTCTCACTGTTCCCGACGTCATGTGCGGTGGAGTTGCGCGCAGTCAACAGCGACTCGCGCTCGGCCTCGTCCAACAGCTCGATGTCACCCACGGTGATCGACGGATCCACGACCACCTGTTCGAGGATCCTGGTGAACCGATCGGCGAATCCACGAATCGTCGACTCGTCGAACAGATCTGTGGCGTATGCGAACTCGGCGAACATGCCGTCTTCGAGCGCATCTTCGACGCGGGGAGCGAGAGTAAGTTGAAGATCGAATTTCGCGATACCGGCATCGAACTCGACGCCTGAGACCTCCAATCCCGAAAGCTCCAAAGCATCCTGCGACATGTTCTGGAAGAACAACGCGACCTGGAACAGCGGGTGATGTGCCTGCGATCGGGTGGGATCGAGCACCTCGACCAGCCGCTCGAACGGAACATCGCCGTTGCCGAGCGCCTGAAGGTCTGTCCTCCGCGTTGCCGAGACGAGCGCACTGAACGAACTGGCGAGGTCAACAGGAGTCCGCAGGACCAGTGTATTCACGAACATACCGATCACATCGTCGAGCGCCTTTTCGCCTCGCCCTGCAACCGGAGTACCGATCACGATGTCACTGGTACCGGACAACCTTGCGAGAAGCACGGCGAGGGCCGAATGCACCACCATGAACAGCGATGCGTTCCGCTCGCGTGCGAGTGAGTCCAAGCTCGACCGAATCTCTTCGCTGACGGAGAAGCGATACGTAGCGCCACGATTCGAGGCGACGACCGGGCGGGATCGGTCAGCCGGTAACGCAAGCACTTCCGGAGAATCACGGAGGACGGAGCGCCAGTGGTCCAGCTGAGCCGAGATCAACGAATCCGGGTCGTCCTCGTCGCCGAGGACCTCCCGCTGCCAGAGTGCATAATCGGCGTACTGCACCTCGAGCGGAGTCCAATTCGGAACGCCGTTCGAAACCCGAGCGGTGTAGGCAACCATGACATCCCGAGTCAACGGGCGCATCGAGAAGCCGTCCGCTGCGATGTGGTGCACAACGAAGGCCAGAACGTACGAATCCTCTGCAAGTTCGAACAACCCGACTCGAACCGGAACGGTTGACGTCACGTCGAAACCCTGGAGCGCGAAACTCAGAAGTTCGTTGTGAATATGCGAGGCGTCGATGACCTTCGGTGTCAGTTCAACCGGCACCTCGGACGACGGGAGGACTACCTGGTGTCCTTGTCCACCTTGCTCCGGATAGACGGTCCGGAGCGACTCGTGGCGTTCGATTACATCAGAAATCGCATGCCTCAGCGCCGAAACATTCAGGACGCCTTTGATATTCAATGCGATTGGAATGTTGTTGACGGCAGAATCAGGATCGAAGCGGCTGAGGAACCACATTCGCTGCTGAGCTAGTGAGAGTGGGATCAACGCCGGCCGTGGGCGGGCCACGAGCGCGGTCCTCCCTCCTGCCCCTGCGATCAACTCAACCTGCGCTGCCAAACCTTCGACAGTCGAAGCATCGAACAACACCCTCACCGGAACCTGAGTGTCGAGCGCTTGACCTACGCGAGCCACCAACTGCGTTGCGACCAAAGAGTTTCCGCCGAGCTCGAAGAAGTCGTCATCCAGACCGACCTGTTCCAACCGGAGAACATCTCCGAAGACGCCGGCCACAGCGATTTCGGCGACACTCGACGGTGCCCGAAACTCGCGCGCCACGAACACCGGATCCGGAAGAAGCTTCCGATCCAACTTCCCCGACACACCCAACGGCAACTCTTCCAGCACCATCACCACCGCCGGCACCATGTAACCCGGCAGACGACCCGCAACAACTCTCTTCAACTCGTCAACGTCCACCACACCACCAGCGGCCGTAACGTACGCAACCAACACATCCTCACGCACAACCACAACTACCGACGACACCGACTCGTGCTCACGAATCACCGACTCGATCTCACCGAGCTCGATCCGCAAACCGTGCAACTTCACCTGAAAGTCACTACGCCCGATGTACTCCAACTCGCCCGACGCAGTCCACCGCACCACATCACCGGAGCGATACATCCGCCCACCATCACCCGAGAACGGATTCGCCACAAATCGATCCGACGACAAATCCGGCCGACCCACATACCCACGAGCCAGTTGAACACCCGCCAGATACAGCTCACCCGCAACACCTACCGGCACCGGACTCAATCGAGAGTCCAGAACAAACACCTGCGTATTCCATACCGGAGCACCGATCGGCACCCCCAGAACATCCGCCGGCACCACCTCGTGGAACGTCACATCCACCGCCGCCTCGGTCGGACCATACAAATTGTGCACCCCGACACCCGGCAACACAGCCCACACATCGGCAACAACACTCGCCGGCAACGCCTCACCTGACGCGAACACCCGAGTCAGCGAAACACACGCAGCCACAGACGAATCCGTCACGAAAACCTCGAGCATCGACGGCACGAAATGCACCGTCGTCACACCCTCCCCCACAATGACCGACGTCAAATACCGCGGGTCACGATGCCCATCCGGCACAGCCACCACCAACCGAGCACCAACCTGCAACGGCCAGAAAAGCTCCCACACCGACACATCGAACGTGAACGGCGTCTTCTGCAACACCACATCCGACGAATCCAACCCGTACTCGTCCTGCATCCACGCCAACCGATTCACAATCGCCGCATGCGAAACCGACACACCCTTCGGACGCCCCGTCGACCCCGACGTGAAAATCACATACGCCGCATTGCCCGACCGCAAAGGCGAGACCCGATCGATATCCGAAACAGAGTTATCCGAAAAACCAGACACATCAACAACATCAACCTCGACCACCGGTACCACACCGGCATCGAATCCAACGTCAGAGGTACTGATCACGCATACCGGCGACGCCGACTCCAACACGTACGCATTGCGCTCCGCAGGCTGATCCGGATCCACCGGAACATACCCACCGCCAGCCTTGAGCACGCCGTAAACCGCAACCAACAAATCAACCGACCGACGTACCGCCACACCCACCAACGACTCCGGTCCCACACCCACCGAAACCAGGTACCGGGCAAGACGATTCACCCGCGAATCGAACTCCGCATATGACAGCGAAACACCCTCGAACGACACAGCTACCGAATCCGGCGACGCCGCAACCTGAGCATCGAACACGTCCACCAACGACACATCCGCAACCTCATGCGCAGTGCCGTTCCACGACTCGAGCACCAAAGATCGCTCACCCGAATCGAACATATCCACATCACCAACCCGAACCGAGGGATCGGCAACCACTGCTTCGAGAACTGAAATCAACCGCTTTCCGATTGATTTGGCAGACGACTCGTCGAACAGGTCGGTCGCATAGACCAGTGCGACGGTCAAACCACCGACCTTGTCCGCGGTATCAGATTCCCACACAGTGAATTGGAGGTCGAACTTCGCGGCCGACGACTCTACGTCCAGTCCGGAAATGCGCAGTCCCGGAACCTCCAGACTTTGCTGCATGCTCTGTCCCAAGTTCTGCAGCGAGAGCATCACCTGGAACAACGGGTTCCGTGCCTGAGACCGGGCGGGGTTGAGTACCTCCACCAGTCGTTCGAATGGCACATCGGCGTGCCCGAAGCCGCTGAGGTCGGATTCGCGCGCCCGCGAAATCATGTCCCGTGCCGAAGCTTCGAGATCAACCTCCGTGCGGAGGACGAGTGTGTTGACGAACATTCCGATCAGGTCGTCGAGAGCTTGATCGCCTCGACCGGCGACCGGAGTGCCGATCACGATGTCCGAAGTCCCCGACAACCGCGCCAGCAGAATCGCCACGGCACTGTGCAACACCATGAACAGAGATGCGTTGTTGTCGAGCGCAATTCGATTGAGAGCCTGGTGGAGATCCGGCTCGATCGTGAATGTGTGCCCGGCTCCCCGGTTCGACGCGACGCGCGGGCGCGGGCGGTCCGACGGAAGATCGAGCTGATCGGGGATACCGGCCAACGCGTGGCGCCAGTAGTCGACCTGGCGAGTGATCAGAGAATCCGGGTCGTCTTCACTGCCGAGAACCTCGCGCTGCCACAGTGCAAAGTCGGCGAACTGTACGGGCAGCGGAGCAAGATCGTGCGAAATTCCCTGTGTCCGAGACACATAAGACGAAACGATGTCCTTGGTCAACGGTCCCATGGAGAACCCGTCACCGCTGATGTGATGGACGACGAACACGAGGACGAATTCGTCGGCGGCGAATTGGAAGAGTGCCGCCCGAATCGGAACCTCGGTGGTCACGTCGAATCCCGGAGTCACGAAGTCGGTCACGCGCTCGACGATCGCCGACTCGTCCACCCGTATGGGAGTCAGGTTCGGTACCACGGCTGCAATGTCGACCAGGCGCTGATATCCGACGCCGTCGACCTCCGGGTACACAGTCCGAAGGATCTCGTGCCGCTCGATCAAATCCTCGAGTGCGCCTTGCAACGCATCGACATCGAGCGCTCCGCTGAGCCGCAGCGCGACCGGAATATGGTCGACTGCCGATTCTGGTTCGAATCGATTGAGGAACCACATGCGCTGCTGTGCCAAAGACAGCGGAACCAACTCGGGGCGCTCGCGAGGGATCAGGGGAACGTGAGCCTTGCGGTCTTCTGAGATTTTCGCTTCGTCGATGAAGACGGCAAGTTCTGCGGCGGTGGGTGCGTCGAAGAAGTTGCGCATGTCGATGGCGATGCCGTGTTCGGCATTGATCCGCGCAACCACGCGAGTGGCGAGCAATGAGTTGCCGCCCAGTTCGAAGAAGCCGTCATCTGCCCCTACCCGATCCTGCCCGAGTAGATCGGCAAAGATCGCGACCACACCGGCTTCGGTGGGTGTCGCGGGCTCGCGGTACTCAACCGTCTTCGACGCGAATTCGGGTGTGGGCAAAGCCTTTCGATCCAGTTTGCCGCTGGCGTTGAGCGGAAACTCGTCCAGTTCGACGAACATGGCAGGGATCATGTAGTCGGGTAGCCGTTCGCCAAGCGACGACGTCAGATTCTCAGAATCGATACCCTCGGCGACGATGTAGGCCACCAAGTTGTCACCGATCGTTTCGTCCGAATGGACGATCACCACGGCTTGGGAAACACCTTCGCAATCGAGCAGTGCCGCCTCGATCTCACCGAGCTCGATGCGCAGACCGCGGAGCTTGACCTGAAAGTCGGTGCGACCGATGTATTCGAGCTGACGGTTCGCTCCGGCACCGCGCCAGCGCACCAGGTCTCCGGTTCGGTACATCCGGGATCCGTCAGTAGCGCCGGGCCGCGCCACGAAGCGGTCTGCCGTGAGATCGGGACGCGACACGTATCCCCTGGCCAGCTGAATCCCGGCAAGATAGAGCTCTCCTGCTACACCCGACGGCGAGGGCCGCAGCGCATCGTCGAGCACCAGGAGCTCGGTGTCCGCAACTGCTGCACCGATCGGCACCGACACCTGATCCTGCTCGCCGGTTTCGTAATAAGTCACGTCGACGGCGGCTTCGGTCGGGCCGTACAGGTTGTGGAGTCCAGCGCTGCTGACCTCGCGCAGACGTGCCGCCGTTCGAGCCGGCAACGCCTCACCGGAAGCGAACACGTAGCGAAGGGTTTTGACCTGCGCAACAAGGGGTTCGGCGACGAACACGGCGAGCATCGACGGCACGAAGTGCACCGCCGTCACTCCGCGCTCGATCATCGTGCGAGCCACGTACACCGGATCACGATGTCCGTCGGGTTCCGCGATCACCAGCGATGCACCGACCTGCAGCGGCCAGAAGAACTCCCACACGGACACATCGAAAGTGAAGGGTGTCTTCTGCAAGATCACGTCGTCGGCAGTGAATCCGTACTCGGTCTGACGCCATTGCAGGTTCGCGACGATGGCACGGTGAGAGACTGCAACGCCTTTGGGGCGTCCGGTCGATCCGGACGTGAAGATGACATACGCAGTGTTGTCCGCGCGCAGCGGCGCCAACCGGTCGGCGTCGGTGACAGTTGTCTCGGCACGACCCGACAAGTCGAGGGTGTCGACGTCGAGCGTGGGCGTACCGTGCGGCAGCACCACGGCATCGGACGTTCGTGTGAGCACAGCCGTGGGCTTCGCGATCTCGAGTACGTAAGCGAGACGGTCGGCAGGATGATCCGGGTCGAGTGGAACGTACGCGCCGCCGGCCTTGACGATCGCGTACATCGAGACGAGGAGATCGATCGATCGACGCATCGCGAGACCGACGAGGCTGTCCGGTCCGACACCTGCCGCGACGAGTTCACGGGCCAGACGGTTCGCCCGCGCGTCGAACTGCGCGTAAGTGAGCTGCGTTCCGGCGTAATCCAGCGCGAGCGCATCCGGCGTCCGCTCGACCTGCTCGTCGAAGAGTCCTGCGAGGGTCACGTGTGCATCGGACTCCGACGCGACCTCCACGATCGAAGTGCCGTCGGTGATGAGACGGTCGACCACCGCGCCGAGACCGTCGGCCTCGCTGCCGATCAGCTCTGGCAGCACCGTGGAAACGACAACAGGAACCAGGGCATCCGCCCCCAATGCCCCACCCATCGCGGTGTCGAGAGTGACCAACTCGTCATTGAGTCGTCCGTAGCTGATTTCGGTTCCACCGTGGCTCAGAGCCACACGATCAGGATCTACCGCCGCAACTGCAGCCACCAACTTCGGCAGATCTTCGATCGTCAGCGACTGCGGTCCCGGAATACCGACGGACATCTACACTTCCTCCAACTGACTTTCGTGAAGTGCGCCCCGGTCGAGCACAGCGTTCTGCTCGGCCGGAGGCGTTCACTGGGCAAATACTGAATGTTACCCGGCCGTACCCCCACGGCCCGCTGACACCGACTGTGCGTCAGCTATCACCGAGCTCACAAGTGTGGCGAGACCGTCGACGCCAAGTGCCGGCAGGATGCCCGGAACAAGTCCGGCGAGCGACACAGAAACCAGAGCATCGGGGGCGAGAGCAGCCCCCATGGCGGTACGCATGGCAACGAGCTTGGTCGACAACTCACCGAAGGTGACAGCCTGATCACCGTGGGTGAACGCAATTGCCTCAGGATCGGCGGCCGCCGCTGCGGCTGCCAGTTCGGGTAGGTCCGCCGCGGACTTCGGCTCGGCAGCGCTCGCTTCCTCGCGTTCCTGCTCGGTCACGATGTCGATCGTGCGAATCACGACCCCGGGATCGGTCACCAGTTCTTCGAGCACCCGCCCGAATCGCGCCGCAAAAAGCGCGATGGTCGATTCGTCGAACAGGTCGGTCGCATAGGTGAAACGCATCCTCAGCCCGGACAGCACCCCGGCATCGTCGAATTGCTCGATACCGGTGAGCTGCAGATCGAACATCGCCTGGTCGAAACCGTTGTCGACCGCAGAGAGCTCGAGGCCCGGGAGCTGGAACGTACCGAGAGCCATGTTCTGGAAGGTGAGCATGACCTGGAAGAGCGGCGAGTATGCGTGAGAGCGCTCTCGCCCCAGTTCGTCGACCAACCGCTCGAACGGTACGTCGGCATTGGCGAATGCCGACAAGTCCTTGTCCTTCACGTGTGCCAGAACGTCGACGAACGTCGAAGCAGGCGCGATCTCCGTTCGCAAGACCAACGTGTTGACGAACATCCCGACAAGATCGTCGAGCGCCCGCTCACCTCGACCCGCGATCGGCGTACCGATTGCGATGTCGTTCGATCCACTCATCTTCGCCAACAGCACGACCAGGGCAGTGTGAACCACCATGAAGACTGTCGAGTTCTGCTCCCGTGCGATCGTCGCGAGCCGGTCCGTGGTCTCGGAATCGACGGCAAACTCGAATTCCGCACCGCGCATGCTGGCCCGCGCCGGCCGCGGCCGGTCGGTCGGCAGTTCCAGAAGCTCCGGAGTGCCCTTGAGCTCGTTCACCCAGTACGCGAGTTGACGGCCCAGCTGACTGTCCGCGTCCTCCGGCGATCCGAGGACATCACGCTGCCACAGCGTGTAGTCGGCGTACTGCACCTCGAGCGGAGCCCACTCCGGCGTCTCCCCGCCGGTACGTGCGGTGTACGCAACCATGGTGTCTCTGATCAACGGAGCCATCGAGAAGCCGTCACCGCTGATGTGGTGAATGACAACGACGAGGACCCGCTCGGATTCGTCGACCTCGAAGAGACGGATTCGCAACGGAACGGCTGTCGTGACATCGAAGCCCTCGCGAACTGTGTCAGCCACCTGCTCGGCGACCGACGCTTCGTCGGTTGCGATCACTTCCAGTCCCACCGCCGCTGCGGAGCGAGGCAGGATCATCTGAACCGGTCCGTTGCCCCGGTCCGGGTATACCGTCCGGAGCACTTCGTGACGCTCGATCAGATCCGACACCGCCGAGTGAAGTGCGTCGACATCGAGTGCGCCGGACAGCCGGATTGCGACGGGGATGTTGTACGCACCCGAGGTCTTGTCGAACTGATTGAGCACCCACATACGTTGCTGCGCCAACGACAGCGGAATCTCGTGCGGACGCACCTGAGCCACCAACGGTGGGCGGCCACCAGATCCCGCGTGTTCGAGAACCCTCGACGCCAATGCCCCGACAGTCGACGCCTCGAAGATCACGCGGACCGGAATCTGCGCGTCCAACGCCTCACCCAGCCTCGACACGACCTGCGTCGCGACGAGAGAGTTTCCGCCGAGCTCGAAGAAGTCGTCGTCGAGTCCGACCCTCGCCACACCGAGTACGTCAGCGAACACACCCGCCACGATCTCTTCGACGGGGTTGGTCGGCGCACGGAATTCGGTCGCCTCGAATTCGGGGTCGGGCAGGGCTTTGCGATCGACCTTGCCGTTGATGTTGAGCGGTAGTTCGTCCAAGACCATCAATGCCGCCGGCACCATGTAACTCGGCAACTCAGCCACAAGAGTCCGCTTCAAGGTTTCGACATCGATGCTTTCCCCGCTTTGAGGAACGACGTAGCCGACAAGTCGATCACCGATACGCGCATCCGACTTGGCCACCACCACAGCGGAGTCCACGCTGGCCTGCTTGCGAAGAAGCGCTTCGATCTCACCGAGTTCGATGCGGTAGCCACGGATCTTGACCTGGAAGTCGGCGCGCTCCACGTAGTCGAGTTCGCCGTTCTCCGTCCACCGGACGAGGTCGCCCGTGCGGTACAACCGCGAACCCGCGTCACCGAAGACGTTGGCCACAAATCGTTCCGACGTCAGATCCGCGCGACCGTGATAGCCGCGAGCAAGCTGGGCACCGGCGAGGTAAAGCTCCCCGGTGACTCCGACGGGGACCGGATGCAAACGCGTGTCGAGCACGAACACCTGCGTGTTCCATTCGGGGGCACCGATCGGCACCGAGGTCGTATCGTCCGAACCGACGACGTGCGCTGTCACCGAGACGGCGGCCTCGGTCGGACCGTACAGATTCACCAACTGCGCGTCGCTGAGTTCTGCGAACTCGGTCGCGGTCGCGGCCGGCAACGCTTCACCGATCGCAAGCACCTGACGAAGTGATTCCGGAAGGCCATTTTCCGATGCCGACTGCAACATCGCGAGCATCGACGGCACCACGTGGAGCGTCGTGATCTTCTCCCGGGTCATCAGGTCGAGCAGGTAGCTCGGGTCCTTGTGACCTTCGGGTTCGGCAATCACCAGTCGTGCACCGGAAGTCAGTGCCGACCAGAACTCCCAGACCGAGAGGTCGAACGTTGCCGCGGTCTTGAGCACCATCGCATCGGATCGGTCCAGGCTGTACTGATCGCGCTTCCAGAGAATCTGGTTGACCACCGCCTGATGCGAGATCGCGACGCCCTTCGGTCGCCCCGTCGATCCCGACGTGAAGATCACGTAGGCGGTGTTGCCCACTCGCAGTGGAGCAATACGATCCGCATCGGTAACCGTCGCTCCCGGGTAGGACGCGAGATCGATCGTGTCCACCTCGATCACGGAATCACCGAACGCCGGATTCTTCGCAGTGGTCGAGGCAGTGAGGACGCAGACCGGATCTGCCATGGTCAACACGTACTCGATGCGGTCCGCCGGGTGGTTCGGATCGATCGGTACGTATCCACCACCTGCCTTCACCACCGCGTACATGGCGACCAGCAGTTCGACCGATCGCTCGATTGCCAACGCGACCAACGACTCCGGACCGACACCGGTTGCAATCAGATGGCGTGCGAGACGGTTGACACGTGCATCGAACTCGGCGTAGGTCAGCGACGTGTTCCCGGCGATCACTGCCACCGCACCCGGGTTCGAACCGACCTGCTCGTCGAACAGTTCGACCAGAGTGACTCCCGGGACGGAGTGATCGGTCTCGTTCCAGCGGTTCAGGATCCGGTCGCTCTCGGACGAATCCAGCAGCGCGAAGTCGCCGACGGTCAACGACGGATCGGACGCGATCTCCGCGAGCAATCGCACGAATCGATCGGCGAAGTCCTGCACGGTCGACTCGTCGAACAGATCATGCGCGTAGCTGAACATCGACGTGATGCCGGCTGCAGATCCGTTCGCGTCGTACCGATCACTGACGATCAACTGAAGATCGAACTGCGCGACCCCGTTGTCGATATCGACGCCCTTGACGATGAGCCCCGGAAGCTCGAGCCCTCCGGTTTCCATGTTCTGGAAGAGGAAGCCGACCTGATAGAGCGGATGACGAGCGGTCGAACGCGGTGGGTTGAGCACCTCCACGAGTCGCTCGAAAGGAACGTCCGAATGTGCAAATGCTTGAAGGTCGGTCTCCCTGACACGTCCGAGCAGGTCGAGGAACGGCGCGCCGCTGTCGATCTGCGTACGGAACACCAAGGTGTTCACGAACATGCCGATGAGATCGTCGAGTGCCCGCTCACCACGTCCTGCAATGGGTGTACCCACCGCGATGTCCTCGGTTCCGGACAGTCGAGCCAACAACATCGCGAACGCAGTGTGCGTGAGCATGAACAGCGTCGAATTATTTGCCCTGGCAAGACCGCTCAACCGAGCATGCAACTCTGCATCGATATCGAAGTGCAGGTAACCGCCGCGGAAGGACTGCGTCGCGGGGCGCGGCCGGTCGGCGGGAAGTGCAAGCTGATCAGGCAGCCCGGCAAGAGCATTGCTCCAGTACGCAATCTGCTGCGAAGCAATAGATCCCGCGTCTTCCTCACTGCCCAGCACCTCTCGCTGCCACAGGCTGTAGTCGGCGTACTGAACGTCGAGAGGAGCCCAGGACGGTGTGTACCCGGCAACCCGCGAGGCGTATGCGGTCACGACATCCCGAGCGAACGGTGCCATCGAGGAACCGTCGGCGGAAATATGATGAATCGCGACACCGAGTACGTATTCGTCGGAAGCCAACTGGAACAACCGGATACGAATCGGAATCTCGCGTGTGACGTCGAAGCGCGTCGACGCCAGCGCGACCAACTCACCTTCGAGTTCGTCCACGCCAGTCGGTTCTGCGACGATTTCGTCCGACCAACTCGACACGGGCTTGACGACCTGCACCGGACCGTCTCCGATTTCCGGGTAGACGGTTCGAAGTGATTCGTGCCGCCCGATCACATCAGAAATCGCCGCGCTCAGCGCCGAGACGTCAAGATCGCCCTGAAGGCGCAGCGCCATCGGGATGTTGTATGCCGCTGCACTCCCGTCGAATCGGTTGAGGAACCACATACGCTGCTGCGCCAACGAAAGCGGAATCCGCTCTGGCCGCTCGACCGCGGTCAGCGCGACTCGCCCACCCGACCCGGTCCGGCTTTCGGCGTGCGCTGCGAGATCCTGCACCGTGGATGCTTCGAACAGAACTCGAACCGAAAGTTCGGTGTCGAGAGCGTCGGCGATTCGTTTGATCGTGCGAGTGGCGTTGAGAGAGTTGCCGCCGAGCTCGAAGAAATCGTCATCGAGACCCACACGATCAACACCCAACACCTCGGCAAACACCGACGCAACGATCTCCTCCACCGCTGTCACCGGAGCCCGGAACACCGCAACCTCGAACACCGGCTCCGGCAACAACTTCCGATCCAACTTCCCCGAAGCATTCAACGGCAACGCATCCAACACCACAAACTGCGACGGCACCATATACGACGCCAACCGCTCCCCCACACCCACCTTCACCACATCAACATCAACCGAAGACCCCACCGCAGCAGTGACATACGCAACCAACTGATCACGCCACACCACCACCACCACAGAACCCACACCCACCTGATCCCGAACCGCAGACTCGATCTCCCCCAACTCGATCCGCTGACCACGCAACTTCACCTGAAAATCACTA